>CAVDLK010000015.1:0-15295 GCA_963609745.1 Erysipelotrichaceae bacterium
CTTTGAAATAGAAAAATATATATCAACTAATTATTTAAAAAAGAAATATCTTAACACTAATAAAACTAATAAAAATATAGCCATTATTGGTGCTGGTCCTGCAGGATTATCAGCAGCAATATATTTAAATGAATACGGCTATAATGTAACAATCTACGAAAGTAAAAGTGATATTGGTGGTATGTTAAGATATGGTATACCTGAATTTAGATTACCTAAATCATTATTAGATGATTTTAGAACTAATCAATTAGAAGCAAGAAATATTGAAATTAAAACAAATACCACAATTGGTGAATCGATAACTATAAATGATTTATTAAAACAATATGATGCTACATTACTAACAATGGGCTTAAGTAAAGCAAGCACTTTAAATATTAAAGGCGAAGATAAAGCAAATGTTTATTATGGAATTGATTATCTATATAATCCTGATGCTTATAAATTAGGAGATAACTTAATTGTTATAGGTGCTGGAAATGCTGCTATGGATGTGGCAAGAACCGCTAAAAGAAAAGGTGTTAAACAAGTAACATGTTACGCTAGAAGAAATGTATCACGCTCTAATATAGATGAACTAAATGCGGCAATAGCTGATGGTGTTAAATTTGAATATTCTAAAATGCCTATTGAAATAAAAGATAATGCAGTTATATTTGCGGATACCTATACAAATGAAGATAATAAAGCAATTAAAATTGAAAATAGTGAAAAAGAATATCCTTACTCTAGTGTTATTATCAGTGTTTCTCAAACAGTATTAAATAACTTCAGCAAAGACATAAATATTGAAACAGATGATAGAGGTCATATCAAAACATATGAAGAAGGAAAAACTAATATCCCATCATTATTTGTATGTGGCGATATAAGTGATAAGTCAGCAGGAACAGTGGCAGGAGTAGTTGCCCATAGTAAAGTAGTTTGTAGTCAAATAGATCAATATCTAAATAAATAAACACAAAAAATGCTCTCAATAAGAGAGCATTTTTAAACTTCAATAGGAATTTTATTAAATCATTGCTTCATTCCAAGATTCTGGAATATCTAAACCTAATAATTTAAATACTGTAGCAGCAATATTAGAAAGACCAAATTCACCTTCTTTAATTGTTACATCAGCATTATAAATAATGAATGGAACCTTAGCTAATGTATGAGAAGTTTTTGGTTTGATAGGATCAGTATCCTTCTTTCTCTTGTCATACATTTCATCAGCATTACCATGGTCAGCTGTAACAATTAAGATAGCACCAACCTTATCACAAGCCTTTTTAACTCTAGCAAGTGCTAAATCAACTGATTCAACACCGATGATAGTAGCATCATAATTTCCCGTATGACCAACCATATCACCATTTGGATAATTGCATCTTAAGAAAGCATATTCATTAGATTCAATAGCCTTAATTAACTCATCTGTAACTTCAGCTGATTTCATCCAAGGTCTTTGATCAAATGGAATTACATCAGAAGGAATTTCTACCCAAGTTTCTAGTTCTTCAGAGAATTTTTCAGATCTATTACCATTCCAGAAATATGTTACATGACCAAACTTTTGTGTTTCAGATATAGCATATGTTTTAACATTATTCTTTACTAGATATTCAGACATTGTATCTTTAATCTTAGGTGGAGCAGTTAAATAATTAGTTGGAATCTTTAAATCTGCATCATATTGCAACATTCCAGCATACATTACATTAGGTCTAACACCTCTATCAAATTTATCAAACTCATCACCTTCATCAAAAGCACGAGAGATTTCTAGAGCTCTATCACCTCTAAAGTTGAAATAAACTACTGAATCATGGTCTTCAATCTTACCAACAGGTTCATCATTTTCACAAATAACAAATTCATGCATTAATTGGTCAGTAGCATTTTCTTCCTTTTGATATGTTGCAATAGCTTCAAGAGCACTATTGAACTTTCTACCGATGCCATGAACATGAGCATTATAACCACGTTCAACCATTGACCAGTCAGCTTCATATCTGTCCATTGTGATATACATTCTACCGCCACCTGAAGCAATTCTTGCATCAAAACTATCATCATTTAATTGAGCCATATGTGCTTCAATGTCTTGAACATATTTAGTACTTGAACCCTCTGGTACATCTCTACCATCAAGTAATACATGTAATCTAACTTTACCTACGCCACTACCCTTTAAAGCAGTAATCATAGCCTTTAAATGTGAAATATTAGAATGGACATTACCATCAGAAAGTAAACCGATAAAGTGGAATGTATGTCCCTTAGCATTTTCTACTAATTTTAACCAAGTTTGCGATTTAAACAATTCACCAGATTCAATTGATTCATTAACTAACTTTGCACCTTGAGAATATATTTGACCACAACCGATAGCATTATGACCAACTTCTGAGTTACCCATATCATCATCAGTTGGAAGGCCTACTGCCTTTCCATGAGCCTTAATAGTAGTAAAAGCACTATTTTGTTTTAAATAATTTAATGTAGGTGTATTAGCATTCATAACAGCATTACCAAAACTATCTTGTCTTTCACCAACACCATCCATAACAACCAATACAACAGGTCTTGTATTCATAGAATAACCTCCTTAAACCATAATCATTATACAAAAAAATCAATCTATTAATTAAATAGATTGATCTGTATATCATTATTTTGTACCGTAAATTCTATCACCTGCATCGCCTAAACCAGGAACAATATAACCTATTTCATTTAGACAATCATCTTTAGCTGCTAGATATAAATCAACATCTGGATGAGCCTTTTCAAAAGCAGCAATTCCTTCAGGTGCACCAACTAGGCAAATCATCTTAATATTCTTAGCACCCTTTTTCTTCATCATATCAACAGCAGCAATTGCACTACCACCAGTTGCAAGCATTGGATCTAAAACCATAACCACTGAATCTTCAATACCAGTCTTAGGGAATTTAGCGAAATATTCTACTGGTTCAAGTGTCTTTTCATCACGATATAAACCAATAAAACCAACTCTAGCAATAGGAATAAGATCCAATATACCATCAACTAAACCCATACCAGCTCTTAGAATTGGAACTAATATTACTTCTGAAGCAAGTTGCTTAGTCTCACAAATTCCCATAGGTGTCTTAACAGAAACATCCTTTGTAGGTAAATCGCGACATACTTCATATGCCATTAAAGAAGCAATCTCACGAAGATTTTCTCTAAAAGCCTTGTGTCCAGTTTCCTCGTCTCTCATAATAGCGAGCTTGTGCATAATTAGTGGGTGATTTAATACAGTAACCATAACATCCTCCTTGTTTTACTATGTATATTCTATATGACCACTTAAAAAAAGGCTATACAGCCTTTATAATTTGTTGAATGTAAAACCAATATCTTTATTGACAATTTCCTTAATAACTAATAAATCATTAATACTTTCATTAGCACACTTACTTAACTCATCTGCCCTATTAGGATTACTTAAATAAGCAACAGTATAAGCACCATAATTAATGCCACACTCTATATCCATTAAAGAATCACCAATCATAATAAGATCTCTATTCCACTTATTCTTATTAACCATATTGATAATTCCCTCAGGATTTGGTTTTAAATTCTCAACATCACTTAAACCACAAATATCATCAATATAGCCACTTAATCCATTAGCATCCAGTAATTGTAAAATACCTTCCTTTGTACGAGTAGAAATAATACCTATCTTATAACCCTCATTATGTAGATATTCAAGTATTTCCTTAGCATTAGGCATTATTTTATTTAATTTATCAGCCACCGCAAATTGTTTATTATGATATGTCTCATATAAAGTATCATAATCAACACCTGGGAAATATTTAGGGAATAAATCCTTTAATGCTGGACCCAAGATTTCTTCTTCTATCTGCTTAGTAAATAAAGATTCATCAGAATAAACTCTAAAACATTCGCGATACGCTTCCTTAATTGAAGCACTAGTATCAATTAAAGTTCCATCAAAATCAAACATAATTGTAGGCTTATTCTTATTTGTATATCTAACAAACTTACCTAAATAGCCTAATAAACCAATAATGACAAAAACAATAGAAGTTAATTGAGCCATCTTAATATTACCTAGATATAAGGAATCGGTTCTTTTAGCTTCAATAAAGAAACGAATAACACCATACCACATTAAATAAGCATAGGCTAAATCACCTCTTCTATTTTGTTTCCTTCTTAAAACAAAATGAATAACAATAAAACCTAATAAACATAAAGCAGATTCATAAAAGAATAATGGTTCATAATAATGACCATCAATATACATACCATCCTTTAAAAAAGATAAGATGCCATTAAAATATTCTTCACTTACTTCTGCCCCATGACATTCCTTATTGACAAAATTACCCCATCTACCAAAGGCTTGACCAATTAATACATTAGGCAAAACAATATCAAGTATCTTTAAGAAAGGATATTTATGAGCCCTACAATAAAAATAAGCAAAAAGTGCTCCCGCAAATAATCCACCCTGGATTGCCAAACCTCCATCCCAAATTCTAATAATCTCTACTGGATTAGAAAAATAATATGAGAAGTTGAAAAAGATACAAAACCACAATCTAGCTCCTAAGATACCAAACCATAAGGTATAGATAAATAAAGAATCAAAGAAATCTAAATCGGTATATTTAGCCTTTCTAAATTCACTTCTAGAAACTATATAAGTACCAAGTGCTCCCAACATAATTAGGAAAGCATACCATCTAATATCAAGAGTTAATGAACCTATTTTTAAAGATAATAATGTATAACTACTAGGAAAAAAACTAATCATCTACATCTCCTTTTCTGATTTTAGCTCTAATTCTTTCTTTAAATTCCTCATTAGAATCAATACCCTTTTGTTTTAAAACATGAGTTTTAACCGCAGATTCTACAATTACTGATAATGATTTACCCTCAGTAACAGGAATAACCAACATTGGTACCTTAACTCCTAAAACATCTAATGTTTCATTCAAAGGATTTAATCTATCTGTCTCCATGGTCTCTTCTAACCTAACTAATTTTATGACAAAATCTAATTCACAAGATCTTAAAGAAGCATTTATACCAAATAATCTAGTAACATCAACAACACCCAAACCTCTAATTTCCAACATATTTCTTAATAGTTTTGGCGCAGAACAAACAATATCATTATGAACTCTAACAACATCAACTCTATCATCTGATACAAGCATATGACCCTTATTAATTAAGTCTAAAGCAAGTTCTGATTTACCAATACCAGATTTACCAGTAAGCATAACACCCTTACCAAAGATATTCATCATAACACCATATAAACTACCAGTAGGCGCTAATTGTTCTGATAGATATGATACTAAATCAACAACTAATTGATAAGTTTTACCATCATATCTAAATAAAGGGAAATTCCTATCAGTACATAATTGAATAAGTACTGGTAAGTCTTTACAACCAGAAGACAAGATAATACATGGTGTTAATGAATCAGTTATAATTTCAAATCTTTCTTTTTGAGTCTTTTCATCAAGTTTAGACATATATTCATATTCCAAAGTACCTAAAACTAAAACTCGACGTAAATCTCCAGATTCTTGATAACCTGATAACTCTAATCCTGGTCTATTTACATCTGGTGCAATAGCCCAACGATTAAGTGATTCATCATCACCAGTAAGCTGTTCAAGATTGAAAGCCTTTTTAATGGATCTTACATAGACTCGCTTATCTAATTCTTCATTTGCCATCCTACTTACCCAACACTTTCTTTAAATATTGTCCTGTATAAGAAGTCTCTACCATACTAACTTCTTCTGGGGTACCCTTGGCAACAATTTGTCCACCATTATCACCACCATCAGGACCTAAATCTATTATATAATCCGCACACTTTATTACATCTAAATTATGTTCAATAACCACAACCGTATCACCATTATCAACAATTCTATCAATAATTCTAATTAATTTGGCAACATCATCCATATGTAAACCTGTAGTAGGTTCATCTAGTACAAACATAGTCTTACCAGTAGCCTTTTTTTGTAACTCAGATGCTAATTTAACCCTTTGTGCCTCACCGCCTGATAAGGTAGTGGCAGATTGACCTAACTCAATATAACCTAAACCAACATCATACAATATTTGTAACTTATCCTTAATCTTAGGAACATTTTTAAAGAAATCTAAAGCCTCCTTAACTGACATCTTTAAAACTTCATAAATATTTTTACCCTTATATTTAACCTCTAGAGTTTCAGGATTATAACGCTTACCATGACATTCTTCACATTCAACATAAACATCAGGAATAAAAAGCATTGATATACGTTTTACACCATCACCACAACATGCTTCACATCTTCCTCCAGGAACATTAAAAGAATAACGAGACTTGTTGTAACCTCTTTGTTTAGAATCTGGAGTTAAAGCAAATAAATCCCTGATATCATCAAAAACACCTGTATAAGTCGCAGGATTAGAACGCGGAGTTCTACCAATTGGATCTTGAGTAATATAAACAATCTTATCTATATTATTTAAACCAGTAACCTTTGAAACCTTACCTGGCTTAATTCTTACCCTATTTAATGATTTCATTATTGATTTAGTTAAAGTCTCAATTACTAAACTAGACTTACCCGAACCAGAAACACCAGTAACACAAATAAATTTAGATAAAGGGAATTCAACATCAATATTCTTTAAATTGTTCTCTGAACAAGCAATTAACTTAATAGATTTACCATTTCCCTTTCTTCTGATTTCAGGAATCTTAATTTCCTTACGATGAGATAGATATTGACCAGTAATAGATTTTTCATCCTTTAATATCTCTTCAGGAGTACCCGCAAATACTACCTCTCCACCTAATTTTCCAGCACCAGGACCAATATCAACAATATAATCCGCATTAAGCATAGTCTCTTCATCATGTTCAACTACGATAACCGTATTATCTAAATCACGCATCTTCTTTAAAGTATTAATTAATTTCATATTATCTTTTTGATGTAAACCAATAGAAGGCTCATCCAAGACATATAAAACACCTGTTAAAGCAGAACCAATTTGGGTTGCCAATCTAATTCTTTGAGCTTCACCACCTGATAATGTTCCCGCAACCCTATTTAATGTTAAATAATCTAAACCAACATCCTTTAAAAATTGTAATCTAGACTTAAGTTCTACCAATAATACCTTAGCAATCTCTTGCTTAGTTTTATCTAACTTTAAATTATTAATAAAATCTAAAGCCTTAGCTATAGACATGCAAGTAAATTCATAGATATTAAGACCACCCACTTTAACAGCTAAAACCTTCTCATTTAATCTAGCACCATTACATTTCTTACAAGTACTCTCTACCATATAAGAACCATAATATTCCTTACCAAATTTAGATTGAGTCTCTTCATATCTTCTTTCAATTAAATCCTTAATACCCTCAATATAAGTTTTCTTATGATAAGTAGTACCACCAGAAGATTTAATTACATATTCAATCTCTTCATCAGAACCATATAAAATGATATCCATTTCCCTTTTACTCATTGAATTTAAAGGTTTATCAGTTGATATATTGTAATGCTTCAATAAAGCCGCAAAGTTTTGCCACTCAATATTACTTGTACCATAGATATTTTTATAATAACGAATACCACCCTCACTAATTGATAAAGACTTATCAGGCATTAGATAATCTAAATCAACAGACATTGTTACACCTAAACCCTTACAATTATCACACGCCCCTAAAGGACTATTAAAAGAAAACAATCTTGGTTCTAATGTTGGTACACTAAAGCCACAAATAGGACAAGATGAATGACTAGAAAATAATTCCTTCTTAGCGCCATGCTTAATAATACAAGTACCATCACTCAATCTTAAAGCAATCTCTAAAGAATCACTTAATCTTGATTCAATACCATCCTTTTTAACAATCCTATCAATAACTACATCAATAGTATGTCTTTTATTCTTCTCTAGTTCTGGAACCTCTTCAATATCATATAATTGTCCATCAACATATAATCTTAAATAACCATCTTTTTTTAACTTATCAAAATAATCCTTAAAAGTACCCTTCTTATTCACTACAACATTGCTCAAGATTTCTATTCTTTCACCATTATCAAAAGCCATAATAGACTTCACCATAGTAGGAATAGTCATCGCCTCAATTGGCTCATTATGAATTGGACAATATGCCACGCCACATCTAGCATAAAGTAATCTTAAATAATCATATATCTCCGTAATTGTCGCAACTGTTGAACGAGGATTATTAGAAGTAGATTTTTGATCTATCGCAATCGCAGGCGATAAACCCTCAATTAAATCAACATCAGGCTTATCTACTCCACCTAAAAATTGTCTAGCATAACTAGACAAAGATTCTACATATCTTCTTTGACCCTCAGCATATATCGTATCAAATGCTAAAGAAGTCTTTCCTGAACCAGAAAGACCAGTCATAACAATCAATGAATTTCTTGGTAAAGTTAAATCAACATTCTTTAGATTATTTACCCTTGCCGCTTTAATAATAATTTTATCGTTCATCTTTATTCCTTAATTTTGCACCATGCTTTTTAATTTCATTCTTTATTAAATGAATAGTTTCTGAACCAGAATCCTTAAAACCCCTAATTCTAGAAATAGCACCATGATATACACCACTCATTGAATCTGATAGGTGATTTATACCACCATCAATAATATTTTTCTTTGTATGAATTAAAGCATCCTTAATATTTTTACCATTAGGATTAATACTCTCAACCTGATACTCCATACGTTCATTAATCATATTTTGTAAATCATTAACCCTATTTTCAAAATCAGTTAAAACAGAAACTGTAAAAGTAGCATCAGC
The DNA here is from genome assembly GCA_963609745.1 of Erysipelotrichaceae bacterium. Taxonomy (GTDB): domain Bacteria; phylum Bacillota_I; class Bacilli_A; order Erysipelotrichales; family Erysipelotrichaceae; genus Colivicinus. The sequence continues at coordinate 8,888 of CAVDLK010000015.1, forward strand.
CGTCATCAACATTATTGAAATCAAACTAATAAGTTCAATTACTATAGCATTAATTTTAAATAAGAAAGGTAAAACAATAGGATTAATAAAATAAACAATTATTATTGCCCCTATACCAAAACCCATTGATGAAAATAAAGATATCCTACCTTGAATATTAAATGGAGCACTTGAATAATCCCACCAATAAGCATGAAATAATTTTTCTAATATGACACTAGTAGGAAACTCTAATATTGCCGAACCTAAAAAACCAATAAAGAATACTAGTGCTGGAGTATAAGAATCTATCAAATTAGTGAATAAAATAGTACCCAATAAGCTACCAACACCATAAATAGGAATTACCGGGCCATATAAAAAACCTCTATTTTCCCATTTACCAGTCCACAAAGTCATGGCACATGTTTCATAGATATATCCTAATATAGACATCACTACAAAATAGGTAACATAATAACTCAACATCTTCATAAGTATAACAAATTTTACAATGCTATAATGTTAAATATGAACGAAAACGTTATAAGAATTGATTATCAAGATAAACAAATATATCTAGTAAAAACAGCTCATGTTTCTAATAATTCTGTTGAAGATGTAAATAATTGTTTAAACGAAATTAAGCCAGATTCTGTATGTATTGAATTAGATAAACAAAGATATGATAAGATGTCTAATCCTGATAAGTGGCGTGAAACTGATTTAGTAAAAATAATTAAAGAAAAACAAGCAAGTTTTTTATTAGTTAATACCATCCTAGCTTCTTTCCAAAGAAGATTAGCCAAATCAATGAATTCTAATACTGGTGGTGAGATGTTAGCGGGTATCAACTACGCTAAAGAAAATAAAGTTAACTTAGTACTTGCGGATAGATCAATTAAAACTACCTTCTCTCGTATTTGGACAAAACTTCAAGGAAAGGAAAAAATAAAACTATTAAGTAGTATTATCGGTTCAATATTTGAAGATGAAGAAATATCCGAAGAAGATATTGCCAAACTAAAAGAAGCTGATGCTTTAGAAGCAGCACTACTAGAAATAGGCAAAGAATTCCCTACCGTTAAAGAAGTTCTAGTTGATGAAAGAGATAAATATCTAACAGAAAAAATTAGAACTGCACCAGGTAATAAGATAGTAGCTATAATTGGTGCAGCACACTCTATTGGTATCAATAAATATATAAATGATCCAATTGATTGTAATGAACTAGATAAAGTAGAAAAGAAAAAGGATGTATCAACATATATAAAATGGATTATTCCTATTGTTATTATTGGACTAATTGCTTATACCATAATCACTAATAGGCAAATGGGACTAGCCCAACTTAAATCATGGATACTTTGGAATGGTTCCTTATCTGCCTTTGGTGTCTTATGTTGTCTTGGCCATCCATTATCAATACTTACAGCCTTTATAATGGCACCAATTACATCCTTAAATCCCCTTCTAGCATCCGGTTGGTTTGCGGGCATTGTTGAAGCATCGATTAGAAAACCAAAAGTAAAAGACTTTGAAGATCTAGCAGAAGATACCTCAACATTTAAGGGATTCTGGAAAAATAAAGTAACTCGTACCCTAATGATAGTATTGTTTGCCAATCTATTCTCTACAATTGGAACATTCATCTCGGGTATAGATATTATCTCCAAATTTATTGAAACATTGTAATTTGATACTTAGCAATAAGTATCATTTTTATTTAGGAAGTAAAATTATATTATAATAATTCAAAAGGGGGAATTAATATATGGCTACTAAAAAACAACATACATATGTAAAAGCTGAAACAGATGAAAAATCTACTAAACCTATGAAGCAAGCCAAGGAAGTTGGAAATGCTACAGGTAAAAGAGTAGGAGCCGTTATTCTTTGGATTATCGCAATAGCATTTGAAGTATTAGGCGTATTAGTATTATTTGGTAAAGTTAATATTACCTTTATGCCTACACTATATGCTTTAATTGCTGCATTAGTATTAGACCTTGTATTCTTAATTATTGGTTCACAATTATGGAAGAAGGCTAATCATATTGATCCTGCATCAGAAAAGAATGCTTTCAAATTCTGGTTATGGAATAACATGGGTGTTATCGTTGCTTGCTTTGCATTTGTACCATTCATCGTTCTACTATTAACTAACAAGGACTTAGATAAGAAAACTAAGACTATCGCATCAGCAGTTGCTGTTGTTGCCCTAGCAATCGGTGGAATATCAAGTTATGATTTCAATCCAGTATCTTCTGAACAAAAAGAAGCGGCTGTACAAGCATTAGGTGAAACAACTGTTTATTGGACACAATTTGGTAAGGTTTATCATACTCATGAAGATTGTGGACATTTAAACCAAACTGATGAATTAACATATGGTACTGTTGAACAAGCTATCGCAAATAATCGTACAAGATTATGCTTAACTTGTGCTAAACAAGATAACATTACAACTGTTACAACTGAATAGTAAAAAGGCAATCACTTGCCTTTTAATTTCATTAAGCCACTTAGTGGCTTTTTATTATGAGTAATTACGCATTACTCTTTCTAAATTTAAGATTTCTATTGGCTTAGATATATGGGCATTCATACCAGCACTAAGACAATTTTGAACATCCTCACTGAAAGCATTTGCTGTCATAGCAATAATTGGTATAGTCTTTCCTAATGGATTATCACCATTTCTAATTACCTTAGCAGCCTTCAAACCATCCATAATTGGCATTTGAATATCCATCAATATAGCATCATAATCACCTGGTTTAACAGTTTCAAATGCTTTAACTAATTCTTCACCATTTGGATAAATATCACAAGTTGCATCATATGTTTCAAGTATTGCCATTAATATTTCAGCATTTAATTCATTATCCTCAGCACATAAGAATTTCTTCTTATATAAAGATGAAGTTGTGTAATTACTATCATCCACTTCTTCATTACGAGCCTGTTTCATAGTCTTAGCAACCTGTGATAAGAAGAATGGACGAGCTAATATACCATCTAATTTTGTTTTTTGAACTAATTCATAAGCATTTACAGAATGCGCATAATCAGCACATATAACAAACAATTCATAATCTACCGCTTGACGAATATTATCAACATATTCAGGTAACTTTTCATCAGTTAATAAGCCTTCTAAAACAACCGCATCAACAACTTGTCCTTTTTTCAATATATCAATAGCATCTATTACTGTATCGGCAATAATTACATTATCTTTAGTAACAACTGCCATTGATCTAATATTATCTTTAAATTGTTCTTCTTTGGAAATAAAGAGAATATTATCAGCACCTAAAGTAATTTCATAACTTCTATCAAGTGGTAAAGAAAGATAAACATCAAAGCGTGAACCCTTACCTTCTTCACTTTCAATGGTAATTCTACCCTTCATCAAATCAATAATTGATTTAATGATAGTCATACCAAGGCCTGTGCCTTGTACCTTGTTAATAGCGGAATTCTCACCACGAACAAATGGATTGAAAACCTTTGCTTGTAACTCTTTAGACATACCATAACCATTATCTATAACAGTAAAATGTAAATTAGCACAATCCTTATTTTCACTAGGAAGTTCTTCAACTTCCAAACTAATCTTTCCACCATATGGTGTATATTTAACAGCATTTGATAAAAGGTTTAAAAGTATTTGACGTAATCTAACACTATCACCAATTAAGTATTCATGTGATATATTCTTAATACCAAAGTGTAAATCTTGCCCCTTCTCTGTTGCTTGAGGTCTCATAACACTATCTAATAAAGCAAGTTGTTCAGCCAAACTAATTGATTCTTTATTTAAAACAATCTCTCCTGATTCAATCTTACTTACATCAAGAACATCATTTATTAAACTCAATAAATGACGGCTAGAACTTTGAATCTTATGAATATAATCTGTTAACTTCTTATCATTTTTAACTGTCTCTTCTTGTTCAACTAGGCTTAAAACACCAATTATGCCATTCATAGGTGTACGAATATCATGAGACATATTAGAAAGGAAATTACTCTTTGCCTTATTAGCCTTTTCAGCTTCTTGTAAAGCTAATTTTACTTGTTTTCCTTGTAACTCCAATTGTTCTTGAACTTCCAAATCCTTTTCTCTTTGTTGGCGAAGATATACCAAATCAATTAAAAGCATTAATAAGAAACTAAGCATTATCATTTCAGGAATAAACCAGTCAAATTGTTTATCAAAGATAGTACTAGTTGATGCAACTAAAACAATAATCCAATTGCTGTTCTTACTTAAAGTTTGAAAGCTCCATAAACAATCAACATTTGAAGCATTTTTAGCCGAAATAATTCCACTATCATTATTAGAAATATAATCATGTATTTCATCTTGATTAATAGAATCTTGATTATATGAATATAGAAAACTTAAGAAATCCTCATTTTTCATGGTATCTGGCTTTAAGATATATCGACCATCTCTATCAATAATCGCTACACTAGCATCAGAATATTTCGAAGGGAATAACCAACGAGTTTCCATATAACTATTAGGAACAATACGCATTAGAATTGCTTCCTTTAATTCATTATTTTCATCTAATAAGAATATTTGCTTACAAAAAGCAATTCCATAAGAACCAGTTACTGGATTAGTAAAACATGGGGTAATATATAATTCGCTTTTATCTTTCCAAGCTGAAAATAAACTAGTTAATCCACTATAATCAACAAAATAATTATCATCATCATATAAATAACTTTCTCTAGATAAACCAGTATAATCATCTACCCAAATAATTTGCGCATAAACTGAACTTAAAGCACGTACATTTTCCAAATACTCAATAGCCTCATTAATAGTAAATTGATGATTATTTATATATGAAGCCCAAACATCACAAAAATCTTCAGTATCAGATAGATAATTATCCGCAATACCACTGATGATTTCTGTAGTACCAATGAAGCTACTTTCAGATTGTTGCTTCGCTAGTTCCTCTTGTGAGCGAGAATATGTTACAACACCAAAGCTTGCAGCAACTAATATAACAACATTGACGATAAGAATAAGGAAGTTTCTTTTCATATAACCTTTCTTAAGAAAAATTATTCACTTAAAAGTTTAATTGTAGAAGACAATAATTCCTCTGTACTAAGTTTACCCTCAAAATCTTTACATACTAATGAAGCAGAATAAATAAATTGATCTAATTCAAGTAAAGCATCGCTATCATTAGTTCTACCAGCACATATAACTTGATCATCACTTAATTGTTTTAATCGTGGGAAGAAGTTATTACCGACATTGATATTTGTAGTAGGCATATTTTTTATTTCCGATAAGATTTCACTACCACTATCATCAATTAAGAATTGTAAGAACTCTGCAACATATGGAAGTTTTTCTTCATCAATTCCATTATATATCGCCATATATAAGGTACTTAATTGTTGATTAACTCTTACAGAGCCATCATCGCAAGGTGCTGCGATGAAACTATAAGTAAATGGATTGGCAGTAAATGTTTCAGATTTTGCTTCACGTTTCTTTGTTCCAGAAAAATATGAAGTATAGTAAGGAACAAAGGCTATATCACCTTCAAAGAAACGAAGAATAGTAGCATTATAAGGATCTTCTAAACTAGCGCTATCAGGATGAATATAATCCTTAGCATATAAATCATTTAACTTTGTAACTACATCATCAAAGATACCAGTATCATCTTCCCCATCAAGAATATCTTCTACATATTCGTCTATATCTGCACTGTTTTTAGCATCCGCAAATACTTCACTTAATAAAACTTGCGCAGTATATGTTTTATCTGCTTCTAATATAGGATAAATTCCCTCTTGTTTTAATACCTCACAACAATTAATAAATTCCGCATAAGTTGAAGGTACTTCTAAATTATATTTAGCTAATAAATCTTCATTAACCATTAAACCATAACTTGAGGCATAAATTGGAACAGCAATCTGTTTACCATCAATAACACCAGTTTGAAGATATTCACTAGAAGTATTATCAAAATTCAATAAACCATTTAAATCTTGAGCATATTCCCAAAAATATGTATATCTATCATCATTAGACAATAACCAGTCAACAGTATAAATATCAATATTTTCCTTAGATACAAAACGATTTCTTAAATCATTTGTATATGAATCTAAACCATTATAGACAATTTCAATATTAGGATATTTCTCATTAAATAATATAGCCGCAGAATCAAGGGCCTCAAAATTACCCCAGCTACCACAAACATAGATTGTTGTACTATAATTTGTATCTAATTCATTAACTACTTCTTCCTTCTTATTCTGACAGCCACTTAATGAGACTATCATTAAAACACTCATAAGTAATATTAATATATGTTTTTTCATTTTTATCCCTTCCAAGCCTTAAATTGTAATCTAATTAAGACCTAAATC
>CAVDLK010000016.1:0-10929 GCA_963609745.1 Erysipelotrichaceae bacterium
TTAATTTACCATCTTTATATTGATAGAACTCATCCATATCAACCCATGCATAGAACTTAGAATTAATTAATTCTTCATAAGTCCAACCTTTACATCTAACATTAATCCAAGCATTAGATTCGGCGATATAGATAATACCATCCTTCCTACCAACCATAATTGCGATATGACCATTTTCCGCAAATAAGTCACCAGGTCTACATAAATCTAGAGATTCTTCTGTTATAGCGTGATTTTCACCCAAATCAGAACAATCAAATATATTAGGGGAAGGACCAGCGCCAATATCATCTATATCATTGCCACCATTATATAATGCCCAGGTAACAAAGCCAGAACAATCTAAACTATTTCTTTGATTTAATTCTGAAGCAACATTATAGATAAAACATCCCCATGGGGCAGGACCAGTAACATTTTTACCTTGCATACCCTCCAATTCATATTTATAAGAATTTAAATATAAACCATGATGATGATATCTTCCTTCGCCATCTACATATGGTAAACGACCATTTTCCGCAAAATAATGTAACTTGTAAGGAAATTGTAATAATAGGAATCTTGCTGCTTCAACTGCACCAGCTCTAGTACCCCAACCTTTATCTTCAACCTTAGCCTTTAATACTGCATCAAGATAATCGTTCATCTCTTCAGTGTAGTAACCACATGGTATCTCTTGTTTATTTTCATCTATATGAGGATAAACAATCATATCAGTTACTTCTACCTCATATATTGAATTATCAGATAATAAAGTAGTTTTACCTACACTTTTACCAATAATCGTTCTACCATCTATATCAACAATATCCTTAGTACTTGCTTTATAACCATAAGCATCTAATTCATATTTTTCATCTATGGCAAGATAGATAGTTGGATGAATATTTAATATAGAAAAGGCTTGTTTTTCCTCATATCCAAATTTCAATATTTTATCTATTGAATAAGTTAAATCACTACTACTTGTACCTGTTTCTTCTTTTTTAAAGTCAACCCACCTATCGGCAGATAAGAATATCATCATTGCGACAATTACTACTATTAAATATATAATGCTCTTTTTCATTTATTTACCACTATCACTGGAATCATTAACTCATCTTTTAAAGTACCAGCATGGGCACCCTTATGAGCCTTCTTATAACTTTTCTTATATGCTAGGATACTTTTATCAGTTGCTAGAGCGATAAAATCACCTAAGAATTCTTCAAATCTTTTATTATTTTCCGTTATACCAAATAACTTAGATTCTATAACCTCTTTTTTAGAAAGTAATTTAAACCTATCGCCTAATTCTTCATTAAATATTTTTTTAAATTCATCTTTCATATCCGATTTAATATAAAATGCCATAGAACGTGGTTCAAGTGATGGTTTAATACGGAAGTATTTCTTATATTTAGGATATAAATTAATCTCCTCTTCAACATCAATTTGACCATGATCTGCCACAACAACTAACATTGTATCTTTATTTAATTCATTGGCAAGTCTTTCAATTTGATAATTGATATATAAAAGATAAGAATCACATATATTAGAACTAGGTCCATATTCATGCATATAAGTATCATATTTATCCCAATAAGCATAAATATATTCATATTGGCTATTATAAGAATAATCAACTAAACGATTACACATTGTATCAAAGTCTTCACAACCATCTACTTCAAAACTAGGATATATTTTTGTAGCGTAATGGCCATTATTATTTAACTCTTCTTCAGTTGAAGATACAGGTAAATATTTATTCATGCAATCATCATAATCGATGTTGTTGTAAAAACCTATACCATAAAAAGGAATGATAACATCATCAACTTCTTTTAGATATTGCATCCAACCTAACCAAGCATTTTCATTAGGAGATTTACCATTTCTAATAGCTGTTGTTGCTGCTGTTGTAGTTGGAGGATATACCGTAGTAGTTTGATAAGTCATATTCTTTCTCAAAAAACTATCCTTGGCTAATTTATTATTTATTAAATTAGCACCCATACCATCAACTAACAACAAAAATATCCTTTTAGGCTTACTTTCATTTATTAGCTTAGTAAAGTCTTCATTATCCCTATATGAGCTTTTTAAACCAAAGTAGCTTCTAATCGAAGCTACATAGTTCATTATTGATTTATTGTAATCTACAAACATTATTGCATATCTTTCAAGAAAGCCTTATAAGCAAGAATTGCTTCATAGATATCAACCTTGCTTGCTGTTTCATAACATGCATGCATATTTTGTACTGCAATACCAGCATCAATAACATCCATATTTAAGTTTGCTAATACATAAGCGATAGTACCGCCACCGCCTTGGTCAACCTTACCTAATTCAGCAGTTTGGAAACTTACCTTATTATCGTCCATTACTTTTCTTAATTTACCAATAAATTCCGCATGAGCATCATTAGAACCAGATTTACCTCTAGAACCAGTATATTTATTGAAAACAATACCTTTTCCAAAATAAGCACAGTTTTTTACTTCATTAACTTGTGGATAGTTTGGATCAAAAGCAGCAGAAACATCAGATGATAACATAAATGAATTCTCCAAGGCATGTCTTAACTTAAGATCATTGTATGCTTCTTGTTTGTTAATTAATTCAGCTACACAATTTTCAAAGAAAACAGAATGAGCACCAGTATTGCCAACTGAACCTATTTCTTCCTTATCAGTTAAAATACAAACACTAGTTCTTTCAGGATTCTTTGTTTCTAGTATTGCTTTTAAAGATGTGAAAGCACAAATTCTATCATCATGACCATAGCCCATAATCATTGATCTATCTAGGCCTAAATCTCTTGCCTTACCTGCAGGAACAATCTCTAGTTCCGCAGAAATAAAGTCGTCTTCTTCAATATCATATTCTTTCTTTAAGATATCTAAAATATTTTGTTTAACTAAATCCTTTTCATCATTTTTCTTACTAGCCTTAGGAATAGAACCAATTAAAGCATTTAAGTCTTCACCTTCTATTACCTTAGCACCAGTCTTTTGCATTTGATCACCTGCTAAATGAATTAATAAATCAGAGAAACCAATAACTGGATCACTTTCTTTTTCACCAACAACAATATTAACAGTAGTACCATCTTTCTTGCATACAACACCATGTAATGCCATAGGATGAGCAACCCATTGATATTTCTTAATACCACCATAATAGTGTGTATCTAATAATACTAGGCCATTATCTTCATATAATGGATTTTGTTTTAAGTCTACTCTAGGTGAATCAATATGAGCACCTAAGATATTTAATCCATCTTCAATTGGTTTTTTACCAATTACAAATAATGCTAAAGACTTACCTCTATTATTGAAATAATATTTGTCACCAGCCTTTATACTCTTAATATTTTTAAATTCCTTAAAACCAGCCTTTTTAGCTAGTTCAATAGAAGTACTAGTTGCTTCTCTTTCTGTTTTAGAAGAATTTAAGAAATCCTTATATTCTTCACAGACAGCCATTATAGGCTCAATTTTCTTACCTTCATATTTTTCCCAAGCAGTTTTCATATAATCCTCCTAATAACTCTTGTATATATCCATTACTAGTTTAGCAAATTTTTCCGTATCTACATCTAAAAATACTGTACAATGTCTATCTTCGTATTTGAAATCAGTCCAAATATCAGTACATGTTCTACCCATTGATATAGTTCCCTGTGTTTCAACATAAACACCACAATCTACACCCTTAAATAATTCCGGATATTGAACATAAACTACTGGACAACAATCATGTAATACTAGGCCTGGTTGAATATGTGCTTCATATAAGTGATACATCAAACCTGTAGAATTCTTAAATAAGTCACCAGCCTTGTTTGAAAGACTACCAATTTCATTGCCTTGTTCAACTGATAATAATGCTTTAAGTGTTACATCTAGACCAAACATATTTACATGTACACCTGACTTAAAGACATTTTCTGCAGCTGTAGGGTCAGTATAAATATTAAATTCAGCACATGGAGTACTATTTCCTCCATCAGCACAACCACCCATAATATTTATTTCTTTAATATAATTCACAAAATCAGGATGCTTAGCAATTGCAATCGCAATATTAGTTAATGGACCAATAGCAATTATAATTAATTCACCATTTAATTCCTTAGCCTTTTCATACATAGCATCCCAAGCTTTTTTAGTTTCCTTAACAGCTGGAGAATCATCAATTATGGCTCCACCTAAACCATTTTCACCATGAGCTTCAACAGCCACCCTTAATGGTTTAATTAAAGGTCTTTCACTTCCGGGATATACCTTAATATCTTGACCAGCAAGATATGTTACATTTCTAGCATTTCTAAAAGCATTTTCCTGAGTTGTATTACCACAAACTGCCGATATACCAACAACCTCTAATTTATCTAACTTGAAGGCTGTAAGTAAAGCTATTGCATCATCGACTCCTGTATCAGTATCGATCCAAACTGGATATTTATTCATCTAACTAGACCTCCCAACCATCAAACTTAGCACATGCTTTTACTAAGTATTCAACAAATTTTTCTCTATCAACATCAACTACACAACGGCAATTTGGCTCTTTGCCTAATCTATTATGATAATCAGCAATAGTTGCACCACGACAATATTTACCACTTAATTCAACATCAACATAGTAGTCTTTAATAGTAAATATTTCTGGATGAAGAATAGACAAAACAGCACATGGATCATGAGTTGTAGCACCCTTCCAGCCAAGTGAAGATACATGAATGAAAAAGAAATCAAACCATCCAGCAACTACTTCAGCAACTGGATTATTTAATTCTCTAATTCTTTGCCAATCTTCAGGATAAACTAATGCTCTTTCAGTAACATCTAGACCACACATTTGTAGTGGAACACCTGAATGATATACGTTATAGGCTGCTTCTGGATCTACTAAGATATTAAATTCTGCACCAGAAGTCCAGTTACCATTTCTTAAACCTCCACCCATTGTAGAAATTAATTCAATCTTTTCTTTTAATTCAGGATGAGAAAGCAACAAAGCACCAATATTAGTTTGTGCTCCAGTAGTAATAATTGTTACCTTTTCCTCTGATTCTCTTAATACCTTTTCCATCATTTCAATGGCCGATAACTTACTTAATTCATTTCTAGGTTCAGGAAGTGCTGGACCATCTAAACCTGTTTCACCATGGAAATTAGGGGCAATAATTAAATCACCACAAAGAGGTCTATTTCTTCCCTTTGCTACCTCAATATCTAAATGAAGTAATGCTGCTATTCTTCTAGCATTATACGTAACTTTTTCTAGTGTTTGGTTTCCAGCAACAGTAGTAATAGCCTTAATATCAAATTCATCACTTGCAGCAGCTAAAACCCATGCTATAGCGTCATCATGACCTGGATCACCATCTAGAATAACTGGTCTTTTCTTTATCATGCTTATACATTATCCTTCCTAATTAATACGATATAATTTTAACATTATTTTTCTCTATCTCTCTTTAAGAATGCATTTTCATCATTATTTATTCGAATTTTATAATTCAACTAGAGGGATTTGCAGTATTTTATTTAAGAGATTTGTGGTAAAAGAATAGTCATATTAAAAGTTACACCATATAGAGAAAATACAATTTAACCTATAAATAAAGGTTTTTAAACAATTTCGTTCAAAACTCAAAACTATGTATAATTAATACAAAGGTAGGTAATTAATATGAAATACTCATTTCCAAAAGTTGATTTACATTTGCATTTAGATGGTTCTTTTAGAATGGAAACAGTCTGGGAACTAGCAAACAAACAGGGTGTTGAAATGCCAGCTGATACTCTAGAAGGTTATATTGCTTGGACAGATTCTTGTGTTAATTCAGGTAGTGTTAATCAATATCTAGAAGCATTTAATCCACCACTAAAGGTTATGCAAGATAAAGATTCTCTAGCAAGATTTACTAAAGAGTTAATTGAAGATATTGCTGATCAAGGATTAGTATATGCTGAGATTAGATTTGCCCCACAACTTCATACTCAAAAGGGTATGTCACAAGACGAGGCAATTGAGGCTGTTCTAGAAGGTAGAAGACAAGGATTAGAGTCTAGACCAAATATTAAAATTGGTATCATCTGTTGCATAATGTGCGTTGGTAAAGAGGAATTAAATAGACAAGCAAATATTGAAACTGCTAGTATTGTTCATAAATATTTAGATAAAGGTGTTGTATGTATGGACTTAGCTGGTGCTGAAGGCTTCCAACCTGTTAAAGAATTTGCCCCAATATTTGAAATCGCTAAAAGCCATGGTGTACCAATAATCTGTCATGCTGGTGATTCACAAGATTGGACAGCATGTAAGGAAGCAATTGAAATGGGTGCTGTAAGACTTGGTCATGGCCATCATATATATGAAAATCCTGAATTATGTCGCTATGCTGCAAACCATAATATTGCACTAGAAATATGTCCTACTTCTAATGTTCAATGTCAAACAAGAAGTTCATATGAAATGCATCCTGCTTGGAACTTATATCAAATGGGTATTCCAGTTACTATCAATACTGATAATATGACAATGTCAAAGGTAACACTAGATGATGAATATGATCATTGTTTAAATCAAATGGGATTTGAATATGAAGATTTAATCTTAATGAATATTAATTCTATTAAATGTTCCTTCCTTCCTAAAGAGGATAAAGAAAAGATTATCAAAGATATGGAGAAATATCTCGATAATATTCCGGAAACAATCGGCTAAGCAATTGCTTAGCTTTTTTATTATAGGTGCAATTAATATTAAAATATAAAAAAGGCTACAGTTTAAACTGCAACCTCTTACTTTAGACTTTTAAGTTTAATTAATCATTTGTTAGAGCATCTAAAGAAATCTTTATCATATCAATTAATTTGTTTTGTCTTTCTTCAGATGTTGTTTCTTTATGACTTATAATACTATCAGAAACAGTTAACATACATGCTGCTTTCTTTCCTAATACCTTAGCAACATGGAATAGACCAAACGATTCCATTTCAGCACCTAGTAAATGATATTTAGCAATCTTTTCATCTACTACTGGTGACATTTCTGGTTCATAGTAGAATACATCAGATGAATATATTGTTCCTTCATGAACTCTAATACCAAGTTTTTCAGCAGAATTTCTTAATTTATTTGTTAGTTCCATATCTGGTTTTTGAATTTCTTCATGGTCATTTGATTGATTAATCGCAAATGTTGAATCTGAATAAGCACCAGTAACTAAAATAGTATCAAATAATTCAATTTCTTCTTGCATAGCACCAGTAGAACCAACTCTTACAATTGTTTCTACACCATAGAACTTATATAGTTCATATGAATAGATACCAATTGAAGGAATGCCCATACCTGATCCCATTACTGAAATCTTCTTTCCGTTATATGTTCCAGTATATCCAAACATATTTCTTACTGTATTAAATTGAACTGGGTTTTCTAAAAATGTTTCCGCAATCATCTTAGCTCTTAGAGGATCTCCAGGCATAAGAACGATTTTAGCGATATCACCCATTTCAGCTTTATTGTGAGGTGTTGCCATATAATTTCTCCTTCGTATATTTAAAATAATTATATCATTACAAACTTTTTTTGCATTATAATGGTCTTATGGTCAAACATATCATACTTTGGAAGTTAAAAGAAAATACTTATGAAGCAAAACTAGAGATTAAAAACTCTTTAGAATCATTAGTAGGAAAAGTTCCTGGATTAATTAATGCAGAAGTTATTATTGATAACTTAGATTCTTCAACTGTAGATTGTATGCTTATATCAACATTAGCATCAATAGAAGATTTAAAAGCATACGCTAATAATCCACTACACTTAGATATTATTAATAATGTAATTAAACCAAAGATAGAAACAAGAATTGCGTTTGACTACCAAGAATAAAATTTTCTATTGACTTAAACCATTTAAAAATGCTAATATAAGTTAGCACAAATGGTGCGTTAGCGAAGTTGGTTATCGTGCCTCCCTGTCACGGAGGAGATCACGGGTTCGAGTCCCGTACGCACCGCCATCGCATTTTCAGCCTTATTTTAAAGGCTTTTTTTAAACCCTGACGTCTTTTTGACGTCTTTTTTATTTCAATATTTTATGCTTTATCTATTTTTCCATTTATAATCTGGATTCTCAGATATTAATCTTTGATATTCTTTACGATAATCATTTAAACAAAGTGGATTTGCGCATCCTGCCCATTTATCAGGCTCATCTTCCATAAGTTCATCATCTTCCCAACCACAATAAGGACAAATATCAAAAGAACTAAGATCTTCAAATTCATATTTACCACATACTGGGCAAATATGAGGTGTTGGTATATAGTTTTCTTCTGTATAATCATAATCTGGATTATCTTCAATCTTTTTTTGAAACCATTCTTTATATTCATTTAAAGATAACTTGTTTGTTAAATTTGCTACATCTGGATGTTCAAATTGATATAAATCATATCTCCATCCACAATGTGAGCAATAATCTTCTAGTTTGCCATCATAATCTGCTTCATTCTTTTCATCATCAGTATCATCAGCAAAATAATATTCATGGCATACTGGACATTCCATAGGTTTAAAATCTTTATTTTCCATATTTTCAGTTCTTCTAAATTTAAAAAATTATTTTAAATCCTCGCAAGCAAATTTAATATCTTCCAATTCTGATTTAATATCTGATAAATCGGTAAGACTATAACCCTTTATATAATGCTTTATAGTTAATATAACATTCATTAAATTATAATTATTTTATTCATTATTAAATAGACTATTTAAACTATATGTTGGGCCAACATTTGTAACATCAAATCTTTGCACACACGGACCAAGCCATTCAAATTTTTCATTTAATTCTAAAATTATTTCTTGAACAGTCGCATTAGTCATCGGTTTTTTTGAAACGACTCCAGAATATTGTCTACTTTCAAAACCTCTATCACAAAGAAAATTTTTAACCTTAGACCAAGCATTTTTGTATGATTTTGAATTAGGATAATACTTCCTAAGCAATATATCATCTAAATCGTAATTTAGTGCTTTCTTAGCAACAGACATTAAATTCTCCCATTATTAATTAAATACTTATAGTACTCCATCAAATCCTCATCACCATCGCCATCTCCACAATCTCTAGTGAATGATTTAATTGCCTTAACAAAGTCATCATTTTTAAAAAGTGATCTAATCGCAAAGAAACTAGAATTATAAGTTTCTTCACTACCAACATATTTTCCATTATCAATTTTTTTCATTTTTGCATTCAAAAATTCTTTATCAACAATTGAATACAAATTATTATTATCTAATTTACAATTTACAGTAATCATAATAATTTACCTCCAAACAAACTAATACCAATAATTACATTTTCTTAATTCATTTATTAATCTTATTTTACTTTATTTTAACTATACAAAAAACCACATTAAGTGGTCTTTGTTGTATCTTTATATAATTAAATCTAATTATTCATCAAGAATATTACCATCAATAGAAATAGTAACTACTTGCCATGGTATGAATTTACCACTGTTTTGTAGTGCTTGTTTAGCAGCATATTCTAAACCACCACAACATGGTACTTCCATACGAACAATTGTTACACTCTTAATATTATTATTACTAATTATTTCTGTTAGTTTTTCACTATAATCAACATCATCTAATTTAGGACAACCAACTATAGTAATATGTCCTTTAATAAAACGTTCATGGAAAGCAGCATAAGCATAAGCTGTACAATCAGCAGCAATTAGTAATTTTGCCCCATCAAAGTATGGTGCATTAACTGGAACAAGTTGAATTTGCACTGGCCATTGTCCTAAACAACTCTTACTTGCTATAGGTGTAGCATCAACACTAACAGATTGTTCATGTTGTAAAGTTCTCATTTGTGTACCAGGACAACCTGCGTGATGGCCACCCTCTTCCATTTTCTTTTGCTTATTAGCTAAAACAGCTTGTTCATCATATGCTACAGCCTCACGTTCTACAAAAGAAATAGCGCCTGTAGGACACGCTGGTAAACAATCACCTAAACCATCACAATAATCATCTCTTAATAATTTAGCCTTACCATCTACCATACCAATAGCACCTTCATGACAAGCATTAGCACAAGCACCACAACCATTACATTTATCTTGATCAATCTCTATAATTCTTCTTTTCATAAATTCTCCTTTATCTTAAGCATATTATAGTAAAATAAAAACAACAATTCCGTTGAATTTTCAACAAAAGAGAAATTTATGAAAAATTATTTACAAGTTCTTAGCACTTCACATTTATTTAACAACATCAACGAAAATGATTTAAAAGCAATGCTAAATTGTTTAGATGTTAAATTAAAAGACTACCCAAAAGAAACAACTATACTACATACTGGAGACTCTACTAATTCAATAGGATTAGTAGTATCAGGAACTATATTATTGATACAAGATGATATTTGGGGAAATAGAAACATACTATCTAAAGTAGGAGTAGGACAAAGTTTTGCTACAGCATTTGCCTTCAGTCCAAACTCTAAACTAAATGTTGACGTTATAACCGAAACAACAAGTACAATAATGTTCTTAGATGTAAAACGCATTCTACATATATGCCCTACAGCCTGTATATATCACAATCGTTTTATACAAAACCTACTAAACGAAGTAGCAAAAAATAATCTACAACTAAATGAAAAACTAACACATATGGGACAACGTACAACTAAAGCAAAACTCATGTCCTATCTATCGACACAAGCCCAAAAACTTAATACATATGAATTTGATATTCCCTATTCTAGACAAGAACTTGCTGATTATCTAGCAGTAGACCGTAGTGGTCTATCACTAGAACTAGCAAAAATGAAAAAAGAAGGATTATTAGACTATTATAAGAATCACTTTGTTTT
>CAVDLK010000016.1:10939-15123 GCA_963609745.1 Erysipelotrichaceae bacterium
GCTATAAACATATAAGTAAAGACATAATTAATTCGCTTGTTTTTTCGCTTGTTTTTATTTTTTCGCTTGTTTTTTTCGCTTGCTTTTAAAAAACTGATTGCTTATATCCACAATCAGTTTCTTTATTTACTTGTTGTTTATTATTATTGAATTTCTAATATTTCATTATCCTTTTCAACAATAGTTAATCTATCACCAATCTTAACAAATGGTAATTGATTACTAATTTCAATAGAACAATAGTAGTAGTTATCACTAGTCTTAATGTAATAGATTGTATAACCATCTTTTACCGCGCTAGCAATATCTTCAACAACAATATCAATTGTATTTGCGTTGCTGGTATCTATTACTGTCTTACCAGTATAATTCTTTAATGCTTCATTGACAGTAGAACCGACACCTACCTTTTGATAGTTCTTATAAGATACAAAGGCATATGCTTTTATTAATCCAGCATTGTCTTTTAGACCCATGAAGTATACTGGCTCATCATCAATATTAACCATGGTTGGAAATACTGAAGTATAACCCTTTTCTTGTACAGCACCTTCAGCACTAGCTCTAGCTGAATATTCTTCTGCACCAGCAGATACAATATATATAACATCTTTATTTTGTAGATCTACATAGATAAAGCCAACATTTGATTCATCATTACCAACAGAGGTAATACCTGTATACATCCATAGATGACCATCTTTTTGTAGATAAGCATAATCATCAGTAACAGCAGTCATACCCTTTTGGGAGAAGTTTAATAGACCATTAATATATTTACCATAAGCATTATATTGACTAGAAATTAAACGAGCATCATAGACATTATCAACCCAACTAGGTACCTCATCAACATTATAATAAGTTGATTTACCACTTATAGGATCTGTTACAACTACACCCTTAACATCAGGAGACTTACCAACAAAGTTATATTTCATAACTTGGCTTACCCAATATGGATTAAAATCATCATCAACTTCAAACTTAATATTACCGAAGATAAATGTTGGATATTGTAAACGTAAATGAGTACTAATATTATCTAATAAATAAGCATCCTCAGTATATCTTAAACCCTCTTCTAGTTCATGAAATTGTGTCTCACCACTTGTAACATTAACAGTAATAAAGCCTGGTGTACCATCACCTCTAGTTGATATCCATTTAACAAGACCATTATATTCAACAGGAGTAATACGATACATTGTATTATTAACGACAATTGAAGAATAATTATCTGATATTTGAAATTGCGATACTATATCAGCTCCCATTTCACCAAATACACGTTCTGCTAAAGAAGAAGAAATATTCTTATCAATGATTTGTACCTGTGATTCATAAAATTCATCAACACTAGCAAATTCACTACTCTCTGGAATATTAATACGATTACGATAATTATTTAAACCACCTAAATATGGAGTACCAATAAAATCAGCTAATAATATAACTGCTGAAGCAACCATAGTAACAATAATAAATAATCTATTCTTAATATTCTTAAAGAATGCTTTTATATCCTTACTATATTCAAAACTAATAAAAGCAAAAGGCAATATAACAAATAAAGCATAATGCCAAAAACCTAATGAATGAATATTGATTGCTGGCATGGTAACAATATATAAAACTATAGCCCATATAACAGCAACAATATATAATTTCTTTCTCATAAAAACCCCCTTATAATCTAGACTTCATTATTATCTAACAAATATTAACGATAAGATACCAATTATTACTAATATTGGTAATACCCAAGAAATAAAACCACTAATAATTGCGATAAATAAGATAAATGGTAAAAATATTAAATAAACTAATACCTTAGTAAAACCCCACGCTAATTTAACCGCAAAATAAGCAATTCTACCAAATATAACAAACATTAATGCATAAAATAATAAATCTAACATTTTATTACTCTCCTTCTAATTGTTTAACAATTCTATTTGTTTCATTCTTTATATTCTCAATTTCCTTTTTTGAATCACTGATTCTTGATAATGTATAAATATCAACAAATATATTATCAAAGAAAACATCAAACATCTTTGTGAGTTCATCATAATTAACATCACCAATATTACAATAAACTCTCACATCATTTAGTTCTAAACTAAATCTTTCTAATGAGTTTCTTAATCTATTTAATTTAACTTGTGCATCATCAAGTTTTGAATGCTTTATTAAACTTGAAAGAATACTATTATTAGAAAACAAATCAAGAAAACCCCATGTTGAAGCACTATTCAAACTTTCCATAAGATCATCAGCATCATCAATAACTTCATGTCCAGCTTGAATCGCTTCATTAATTTCAACAACCTGATAATCCATAGTTCCTCCTTTAACTACATCGTTATTGTATAATTGATAAAAAGGTAGAAAAAGGGAAATAATGGCGTATAAATGCTTCTTATTTCTTTAAAAAAGAGAAATAAATATGGGTAGAAAATCAATAAAAGAAAACAAAAACTATTATCAAGAAATAAGAGAATCATTAAACCTAACTAGAGATAAGGCTAGTGAATTATTAGAATTTATATCTGCTGATAGAATAGAAAAAATAGAAGCTGATAAAAGTGCCATTAGACCTGAAGAAGTATTACAAATGGCCAAAGTATATAAGAAAGCTGATTTAGCTAATTATTATTGCACACACGAATGTCCAATTGGCAAAAAATATGTTCAACCAATTGAATATAAAGATTTATCACAAATTACCCTAGAAATGCTAGCAACCCTTAATTCATTAGAAAAACAAAAAGAACGTTTAATCGAAATAACAGTTGATGGCAAAATTAGTGAAGAAGAAAAAAGAGATTTTGAAGAAATAAAAAGACAATTAGATGAGATGTCAAAAACAATTGCTTCTTTATCTATATGGGTAGAATCAAAAATTGAATAGGAGGAAATATGGGAATATTTAAATTCTTATTTGATATCTTCGGCGAAGACAGCGATGAAGTAGAAGATGAATTAGAAAATATTTATGGCTATTCTAAAAAACGTCTCTCAAATATGAGTGATGAAGAAAAGTTAGATCTTTGGTATGAAGAAGAAGCAGATGATGATTAATCTGCTTTTTATATTTCGTATTTAATATCACTACCATTAGCTTTATCTTTACTAACGATAATCTTTTTATCTATTCTATTCTTTAATTCCTCAACATGAGAAATAATGCCAACAAGTCTATTACCCTGTGATAATTCATATAAGGCATTAAGCGCTGAATTCAAAGTATCACCATCTAGAGAACCAAAACCCTCATCAACAAATAAAGTATCTATTTGTATAGAAGATGCTCTAGATTGAACCTCATCAGACATACCTAAAGCTAAAGATAATGAAGCCATAAATGATTCACCACCAGACAAGGTTGATACCTCTCTTTCTTTACAATTGTAGTGATCTATAACATTTAATTCTAAGCCCTCATCACCTCTTACAAAGGAATATTGACCATTAGTCATAATTTGTAATCTAATATTGGCAAATCCTAAAATCCTATCAAAATAAGACATCTGAATAAATGTTTCAAAACTAATCTTATCCTTACCATTTAAAGTACCATTAGCTGTATCACATAATACATTTATCCACTCTAATTTCTTCTGTGAAACTTCTATCTCTTTATATTTCTTCTCTATCTGCATTAAGATACGTTTATTATTACTCAATCTCTCACTAATCTTATCTTTATAATTATTTAATTCTTTCTTCTTTATTTCTAATTGATTAATCTTATCATCTAATTTATCATCAATCTTTATTGTATTTGCTTTTAATTGATCCTCATAAGCCTTAATTAAACTCTTGTATTTCACAAGATCCTCATTAGCCTTCTTAAGATTTTCTTCATTTTCTTTTGAAGCCTTATCAAAATCATTAATTTGCTTATACATATCATCAAATACAACTTTTGCTTTATTTAAATCATCATATTTTAAACTAGAAGCAAGTTTTTTGATTTCATTATCTTGATTATCAATATTTGTCTTATTAGAAGCAATATCTTCTTTTATCTTAGATATTTGTTCGTCCTCTTGCTTAACTTTACTTTCACCATCCTCAATTAACTTCTCTAATAAAGCTTTTCTCTCTTGTTTATTTTTCAATTCAACAATTTTAATATTCAATTCCACTATCAACTTATTCAGTTCCTCTTTCCT
>CAVDLK010000017.1:0-13868 GCA_963609745.1 Erysipelotrichaceae bacterium
TCATAGAATAATATACCTTTAAAATGATCTAATTCATGCTGTAAAACAATTGCTAGATAACCTTCGGCTTTGATGATTATTTGTTTGTCTTGTAATAAATCATAAGCCTTAACTTTAATTCTAGCAGAACGATAAATATATCCCTCATGTTCATCTACTACTGATAAACAACCTTCTCCCGAACTTAAATATGCCTTTTCAATAGAATTACTTATAATCTTAGGATTAACTAAAGCATATTCATATATTTTTTTACCATCGCCATCTTTAATAATGACAGCAGTCATTTTCTTAGCTACGCCAACTTGAATTGCGCTAATGCCAACAGCTGGCCTAAGATTATATTTTTCCGCAAGTTCTTCAATTGTTGAGTCATCAACATATTTAAGCATATCAAGTAATAAATCTTTATCTTGTTTGCTTAATGGCAGTTCAACATCTAAAGATTTTTGTCTAATTAAAGGATTATCATCCTTGATTATTGTGTCGTTATTTATAAGCATACAAATATTATAATACAGAAATTGCTGTGATAGAATTTATTTGATGCATAAGTTTTTTAAATTTCGTTTAGCTAATAAAGCTGTAACATTATCTGCCTTATTGTTAGTACTATATGGTTCTTTGATGATTGCATCCGCTGAAATGGGCAATAGTGTAGGTGATAGTGATTATTTAAAAGGAGTTATTATAAAACAAGTTGCATTTGCTGTGGCTGCAATGTTTTGTTTCTTCTTTTTTATGAACTTTAGAGTATTTAGATTAAGAACGCAATTTTACTATATTGCCTATGTTGTTTTACTTGTTGCTTTGTTTGCTTGCCGATTATTTGGTCAAACCAATGGTGCTTATGCTTGGATTAGAATCGGTAGTAGTATTACAATTCAACCTTCAGAGTTTTGTAAGACTTTTATGATTATCTTTGGGGCAAAGATGTTAAGCAAGGATTGTGGACAAGATAACTATAAACTTATTAGAAATTATATTATTTGTTCTTCAATTTATTTTTTAACGGTATTTATAATTCAAAATGACTTAGGATCATCTGTAGTTTTATTATGTATATGTGTCTGTGTCTTATATATTCCTCCTTATAAAGAATATGCCAAGGTACAAAAAATTCTTTTCTATGCGATTCTAGGTGTAATTGCACTTGTAATTTTTGTTTTATCTCCTATTTTTACAGAATTTTGTAAGAACCATTCTGATAACTATATGGCTGGACGTTTTTTGGCGGCTGCTGATCCTTTCTTATATCGTTATGATAATGGTTATCATATTATTATGTCTTTGGTTAGTTTTGCCAATGGCCATATATTTGGTTTAGGCTATGGTAATTCTATTCATAAATATATGAACTTCCCTAATCCTTCAAATGATTTTATTCTTCCTGTAATAGTTGAAGAATTAGGAGTTATTGGTTTTACGGTATTAGTAATTCTTTATCTAACTATGCTGTTACCAATTATTTATTATTCATTCAAGTCAAAAACCATTTCCGGTAAGATTATTTTCATGGGAACATTTATCTATTTTATGGTACACTTTATCCTTAATGTAGGTGGTGTTAGTGGTTTAATACCTCTTACTGGAGTACCATTATTATTAATAAGTTCAGGAGGTTCTTCTTTGTTGGCTTCAATGATAAGTCTAGGTTTCTCACAAGCTGAGATAATAAAGTATAAGGAATTAAATGCGAATAATAGCGGGCAAGTATAAAAAAACACCTATAAAAACAATTGAAGGAACTGATATCACTAGGCCTACTAGGGATATGGTTAAGGAAGCTGTTTTTTCTAGTATTGAAATATATTCTGATACTATTTTTTTAGATTTATTCTCTGGTTCTGGTGCTATTGGTTTAGAAGCTTTATCGCGTGGGGCAAGGGATGTTGTTTTTAATGATATTAATAGGGATGTTGTTAAAATAATTAAAGAAAATTTAAATAAGGTTAGGGAAAATAGAACTGTTTTAAATTTAAATTATGATGAATGTTTAAATAAATTAAGGGGTTATAAATTTGATTATATTTATTGTGATCCTCCTTATAATTTTGCTTATTATGAGGATTTATTTATTGATATAGATAAATATGAACTTTTAAATGAAAAGGGTATAATCATTGTGGAAATTAGAAAGGATAGGGATTTGAAGGATTCTTATTTAGATATATATAAATATAAAGAAAAGAAATATGGTATTACTAAGGTCTTATATTATAAAAGGGGAAATGTATGATTAAAGCAATTTATCCAGGAACATTTGATCCAATTACAGTTGGTCACTTAGATGTAATTAAAAGAGCAGCTTCAATCTATGACAAATTAATAGTAGCTGTTATGGATAATCCAAGTAAGAAATGTACTTTTACAAAGGAAGAAAGAGTTGAATTAATTCAAAAATGTATTAGTGATTTTCCAAATGTTGAAGTTGTATTAGGAGAGGGTTTAACAGTTAATCTAGCTAAAAAATATGATTGTAAGGTAATTGTTAGAGGTGTAAGAGCTATATCAGATTATGAATATGAATTAGGTCTAGCAACCGCTAATATGAGCTTAGATAAGAATATAGAAACAGTATTCTTAGTAGCGAAACCAGAATTATCCTTCTTATCTAGTTCTATTGCTAAGGAGATTGCTTCATTTAAGGGAGATATAAGTTTATATATTCCTGAGGTTATCTGTAAGCAGGTAAGTGAGAAATTGTTGAAAAAATAAAAATTGAAAAAAATTTGAATTATTAGCACTATCTTGTTGACAGTGCTAATTTTTTGGTGTATATTAGCAATTGAAGTTAAAGAGTGCTAAAAAGGAGGTGGCTATATGGTCTTAACTGAGAGAATGGTAGAAATATTAAAGGCTATCGTTGATGAGTTCGTGGCAACAGCTGAGCCAGTTGGTTCTAAAACATTAGTCGATAAATATAAGTTGCCATATTCAAGTGCAACAATAAGAAATGATATGGCCATTCTTGAAGAACTTGGCTATCTTGAAAAGCCACATACTTCTGCTGGTAGAATTCCTTCTAATAAGGGCTATAAATATTACTGTGAACACTTATTAAAGAAGGATATGGATGATGAGGTTAAATATACTCTAGCGAATATATTTGATCGTAAATCTATGAATATTGAAGAAGCTATCAAACAATCATGTAAGATAGTTTCTGATATGACAAATCTTGCTTCTGGTATGCTTGGCCCTGATGCTAAGAAACAAACTCTAGAACATATTAAAGTGTTCCAGATTGATGCAAGAACTGCAGTATGTGTATTTATTACTAATACTGGTTATACCGAAAATAAGACCTTTAATTTCCAAGATGATGTTTCAGTTAATGATATTGAAACATGCACAAGCATATTGAATGATCGTTTAAAGGGAACGCAAATTTATGATTTGCCAGAAAAGATGGAAGCATTAAAGCCAATCTTGAATAAGTCTGTACAAAGGTTTGAAATGTTATATAACGCATTTGCTGGAGCGTTTGTTAAATTTGCTTCAGAGACGATGTACTTTGAGGGTGAAACCAATATGATGTATCAGCCAGAATATGCTGATGTTGAAAAATTGAAGGAGTTGACAAAATTCTTCGATGATTCAAAATTATTTAGAAATTTGGTTGAACATGAAACAGGTAAGAATGATGTAATGGCAATAACTCCAAAGGGTACAGAACTTGTATGGAAGGATGATCTTGCGATTGTGTCTAGTGAGATTAAACTATCAGATAATCCTAATGACAATGCTAGATTGATGGTGGTTGGTCCTAGACGTATGGAATATAGTAGAGTTATTAATTTATTAGACTTTATCTGTAAAGAAATAGAAGATATGTTTAATTAGAAAGGATAATATGTCAAAGAAAAATAAGAAGCACAACATAACAGATCCAAATAAAAACAATCCTGAACAAGGTGAAGAACTTGAACAGGATGAGGAAGAAGTTGTTGAAGATATCAATGACGAATCTATTGAAGATAAGTTAAAAAAGCAGATTGAACAATTAAAGAATGATTATGCTAGAGCTTATGCGGATACGGAGAACTTAAGAAAGAGATTGACTAATGAGGCTGAACAAGCTCGTAAGTATCGAATTCAAAGTTTTGCGAAGGAAATACTTCCAGTCATTGATAATCTAGAAAGAGCGTTGTCAATAGAAGTATGTGAAGCGGATGAAAGCTTCAAAAAAGGTGTCCAGATGACATACGATCAATTGTTGAATGCCTTGAAGAGTGAGGGTGTAGAGGTAATTGATTGTTTAAATAAACCATTTGATCCTAATTTCCATCAAGCAATTATGCAGGAAAAGAAAGAGGGAGTTGAGAAGGGTTTAGTCATAGAAGTATTACAAAAAGGTTATTTATTAAAAGATAGAATCTTACGACCAGCAATGGTTAAGGTAAGCGAATAAGGAGGAAATTGAAATGAGTAAAATTATTGGTATTGATTTAGGTACAACAAATAGCTGCGTAGCAGTTATGGAAGGAAAAGAAGTTAAAGTTATAACAAACCCTGAGGGTAATAGAACAACACCTTCAGTAGTTGCATTTAAAGATGGTGAAATAATTGTTGGTGATGCTGCTAAAAGACAAGTAGTTACTAATAAGGATTCAGTATCTTCTATTAAGAGATTAATGGGTTCTAATGAAAAGGTTCATGTAAATAATAAGGATTATACTCCTCAAGAAATATCAGCTATGATTCTTCAATATATGAAGAAATATGCTGAAGGATATTTAGGAGAACCTGTAACAAAGGCTGTTATTACTGTTCCTGCATACTTCAATGATGCACAAAGACAAGCAACAAAGGATGCTGGTAAGATTGCCGGACTTGAAGTAGAAAGAATTATTAATGAACCTACTGCTGCTGCTTTAGCATTTGGTATTGATAAGGCTGATATTGAACAAAAGGTATTAGTATTTGACTTAGGTGGTGGTACATTTGATGTTTCTATCATTGATATCGCTGATGGCACATTTGAAGTTCTAGCTACTGCTGGTGATAATAGACTTGGTGGTGATGACTTCGATAATGTTATCGTTGATTGGATGGTAGATGATTTCAAGAAACAACATCATGGTATTGATTTGTCAAAAGATAGAATGGCTTTACAAAGATTAAAGGAAGCTGCTGAAAAGGCTAAGAAGGATTTGAGTTCAATGGTACAAACTCATATCAATCTACCATTTATCTCAGCTGATGAATCTGGTCCATTACATCTTGATATGGATTTAAGTAGAGCTAACTTTGATAAGATGACTAAGTTCCTAGTAGATAAGACTATTGGCCCAGTTAAACAAGCTTTAAATGATGCTGGTCTAAGTGCTAATGATATTAACCAAGTATTATTAGTCGGTGGTTCTACAAGAATGATTTCTGTTCAAGAAGCTGTTAAGAAAGAACTTGGTAAAGAGCCTAATAAATCAGTTAACCCTGATGAAGTAGTTGCTATGGGTGCTGCTATTCAAGGTGGTGTATTGAATAATGAATTCAATAATGTATTGTTACTTGATGTTACACCATTGTCATTAGGTATTGAAACATTAGGTGGTGTATCTACTGTATTAATTCCTAGAAATACTACAATTCCTACTAAGAAGTCCCAAATCTTCTCTACAGCAGCTGATAATCAACCAGCAGTTGATATCCATGTATTACAAGGTGAAAGACCAATGGCTGCTGATAATAAGACATTGGGTAACTTCCAATTAACTGGTATTGCACCTGCTAGACGTGGTGTTCCACAAATCGAAGTTACATTTGATATCGATGTTAATGGTATCGTCCATGTATCTGCTTTAGATAAGGGTACTAATAAGAAACAAGAAATCACAATTTCTGGTTCATCTGGTTTATCAGACGAAGAAATCGATAAGATGGTAAAAGAAGCTGAAGAAAATAAGGAAGCTGATGATAAACGTAGAGAGGAAATTGAATTAAAGAATAAGGCTGAAAGCTTTGTAGCACAAATTGATCAAACTCTAGAAAATAAGGATGTTAATGTTCCAGAAGATCAAAAAGCTCAAGTTAAATCTTTAAGAGATGAATTACAAAAAGCAATTGATAACAATGATTATGATACATTGAAGAGTAAGTTAGAGGAACTTGAAAAAGCTGCTCAAGCTATGTCTGAACAAATGTATCAACAACAAGCTAATGCAAATACAAATTCTACAAACAATAACAATGATGATGTTGTAGATGCTGATTTTAAAGCTAAAGAATAATTTTTAAAGAAAGGATGGTATTATGGCAGACAAAAGAGATTATTATGATGTCTTAGGAGTAGCTAAGAATGCTAGTGAAGATGAAATCAAAAAAGCATATCGTAAACTTGCAAAGCAATACCATCCTGACATCAATAAAGCACCAGATGCCGAAGAGAAATTTAAAGAAATAAATGAAGCCTATGAGGTATTGTCTGATAGCCAAAAAAGAGCTAATTATGATCAATTTGGCTTTGATGGTATAGACGGTCAAGGTTTTGGTGGTTTCTCTTCTGGTTTTGGCGGCATGAATATGGATGATCTTGGTGATATCTTCTCCTCTTTCATGGGCGGTAGTGGTGGCTTCTCAAGCTTCAACTTTGGCGGTAGAAGTTCTAGAAGAAGAGGCCCAAGCAAAGGCGAAAATAGATATATCGCTTTAGAGATTGATTTTCTAGACTCTATTCATGGTGTAACTAAGACTATCAATATAAATGTAGATAAAACATGTTCTCATTGTAATGGTAGTGGCGCCGCTAGTAGTTCAGATGTAACAACCTGTCCAACATGTAATGGTAGTGGTGTAGTAACTAGACAAAGCCGTACTCCATTTGGCATTATGCAGCAACAAAGCGTATGTCCAGATTGTAATGGTACAGGTAAGAAGATTACTAAGAAATGTTCATATTGTAATGGTAAAGGTTATAACTCTGTTAAAGAACAAGTTGAAGTTAATATACCTGCTGGTATATCAAATGGTCAACAAGTTCGTGTTCAAGGTTATGGTGAACGTGGTGAAAATGGTGGTCCAAATGGTGACTTGTATATTGAAATCAGAGTTAAACCACATGCCCATTTTGTTAGGGATGGTAATGATATATATATTAAGGTTCCAATTACTTCTGTAGAGGCAACATTAGGTACAAAAATTGATGTTCCTACGGCTTATGGTGATGTTGAATTAAATATTCCTGCTGGTAGTCAACCTAATTCAAGATTAAGATTAAAGGGCTATGGTGTTAAGAATTTAAGAAGTGGCATCAAAGGCGATCAATATGTTGAATTAGATGTAACTATTCCTTCAAAGCTAACAAAAGAAGAAAAAGAATTATATGAAAAACTTGCTCAGAAGAAAGAAAATATCTTCGACAAGTTTAAAAAGAATTTTAAGTAGGGTAACCTACTTAAAAAAATCAAGTTAATTAGCACTCTAATATGTTAAGTGCTAAAGGAGGTAATTATGAATCCTGAATTAATGACTGAAAAACTACAAGAAATATTTATGAAGGCAATCAGTATTTGTAAGCAAAATAATAATCCTGAATTATCTTGCGAACACTTATTTGTTGCTTTCTTTGAAGATGAAGATATAAAAGATTTACTAAATAGTTTTCATACTAATGTAAATCAATTAATTGAAATAAATAAGAAGTATCTATCTAAATTAAGTAGTACTGATTCTACAAGTGAACCAATGCTTAATAGATATTTAAATGCTTCATATAATGAGGCTCTACAAAAATCAAAACAAAGAAAAGATAAATATATTTCTATGTTTGATATGTTTATTTCTACATTGTTTAATAATTCGGAGGTTTCAACTGAATTAAGAAATTATTGTGGCTTTACACGTCATGACATTGAAGATAAATTGAGTTTAGAAAGGGGTGGCACTATGATTAATAATCAAGAAGATGAAAATAATCTAAATCCATTAAAGAAATATGGTAGAGATTTAGTTACTGATGTTAGAAATGGTAAGATTGATCCTGTCATTGGCAGAGATGATGAAATAAGAAGAGTTATTGAAATATTGTCACGTAAGACAAAGAATAATCCTGTATTAATTGGTGAACCAGGTGTTGGTAAGACTGCTATTGTCGAAGGATTAGCTTGGCGTATATTCAACAATGATGTTCCGCTTGGATTAAAAGATAAAGAATTAATTGAACTTGATATGGGTTCTTTGATTGCTGGCGCTAAATATCGTGGTGAGTTTGAAGAGAGATTAAAGGCTGTCTTAAAACAAGTTCAAGATAGTCAAGGTAAGATAATCTTATTTATTGATGAGATACATAATCTAGTTGGTGCTGGTAAAACCGAAGGTGCTATGGATGCTGCTAACTTATTAAAGCCAATGCTTGCTAGAGGCGAGTTAAGATGTATTGGCGCAACAACATTTGATGAGTATCGTGAATATATTGAAAAGGATAAGGCTTTGGAAAGAAGATTCCAAAAGGTTACTATCGATGAACCTACTGTTGAAGATACAATTTCAATACTAAGAGGTTTAAAAGATAGATTCGAGGCCCATCATGGTGTAAAGATTAAGGATGATGCAATTATTGCAGCAGCAACCTTATCAAATAGATATATTACTGATAGATTTTTACCTGATAAGGCTATTGACTTAATTGATGAAGCTTGTGCTTCTACAAGGGTTGAGATGGATTCTAAACCAATTGAACTAGATGAATTATCAAGAAAGATTGATACTTTAGAGATTGAAAAGATTTCTTTAAAGAAAGAAAAAGATGATGAAAAGGCCGCTAAAAGACTTGAAGAACTAGAAAAAGATTTAGTTGAATTAAAGCAAAAGAAGGCTGTTTTGGAAAATAGATGGAATAAGGAAAAGGAAGATTTATCTAAGAGTAAGGATATTAAAGCAAGACTTGAAAAAGCAAAACTTGAAATGTCTGATGCGCAAAATAATGCTGATTATGAAAAGGCTAGTAAGTTGCAATATGAAACTATTCCAAGTCTAGAGAAGAAGTTAAATGAGTTACAAGAAGCAAGTAAAGAAGAGAAGATGCTTTCAGAAATAGTTGATGAAGAATCTATTGCCAAGGTTGTTTCTAAATGGACTCATATTGAAGTGTCTAAATTAATGTCAACAGAAAGAGAAAAGCTGTTGAAATTAAAAGAAAAATTGGCTTTTAGAGTAATTGGTCAAGATGATGCTTTGAATTTAGTTAGTGATGCTATATTGAGAAATAAGGCCCAGGTTTCTGATATCAATAGGCCTATAGGTTCATTCCTATTCTTAGGCCCAACTGGTGTTGGTAAAACTGAGGTTGCTAAGGCTTTGGCTGAACAATTATTTGATGATGAAACAAAGATTGTAAGAATTGATATGTCAGAATATATGGAGAAGTTCTCAGTATCTAGATTAATTGGTGCTCCTCCAGGATATGTAGGTTATGAAGAAGGTGGTCAATTAACAGAGGCTGTTAGGAGAAAACCATATTCTATTGTGCTTCTAGATGAAATTGAAAAGGCTCACCCAGATGTATTCAATATCTTATTACAAATATTAGATGATGGTAGAATCACTGATTCTAAGGGTGTAACAGTAGACTTTAAGAATACTATTATCATCATGACATCTAATTTGGGCAGTGAATTTGCTTTTGAAAAGGATATTGAAAAGAAGCAAAAAGAATATGAAGAAGTTGTTAAGACTACATTTAAACCAGAATTTATTAATAGGATTGATGAAATCATTGTATTTAATCCATTAGATAAACAAGTTATTAAGAAGGTTGCGGAAAAATTCTTAAATCAATTAAAGCAAAGATTATTACAATCTGATGTTGTTCTAGAGATTAGTGATAAGGCCCTAGATAAGATTGCAGAATTAGGTTTTGATGAAGTATATGGTGCTAGACCTATGAAACGTCATATACAACGTTCAATTGAAACTTTAATAGCTAAATATCTACTTGAAAACTATAATGAGAAACATATAATCGTAGATTTGGATGATAATGGAAATTACATTATTAAAAATAAATAAAAAAAGAGTTCTTAATCGAACTCTTTTTGAATGGTTTGTTAGATCTTTTTTACATCAACTGCTTGAGGACCTTTATCGCCATCGTTTACTTCGTATTCAACAGCTTGTCCTTCGTCAAGAGTCTTGTATCCATCAGCTTGAATAGCAGAGAAATGTACAAATACTTCTTTACCATCATCACCAGTGATGAAGCCATAACCCTTAGCGGCATTAAACCACTTAACTTTTCCTGTCATTAAATCCCCTTTACTAGCAACACTTATATGCTCTATAATGATATGACATTTTGAAAATATTTACAATTATTTATAAACATTTAATGATACTTACTGCATTAGCAGCAGCACCTTTTCTTATTTGGTCACCCGCACAAAATAGTGTTATTCCACCATCTAATACCCTGTCTTTTCTAATTCTGCCAACATAGACTTTATCTTGATTGCTTGTTAATAAAGGTGTTGGATATTGATTTTGACTAGGATCATCATATAAAACAACACCATCTTGTTTGTTAAGTGCTTCTTTGACTTCTTTAACACTTAAATCTTTTTCACATTTTAAAGAAAGCGAAATACAATGGCTTCTTAAAACCGGAACTCTAACACAGGTACAAGTAACTTTTAAATTTTCATTATGTAAAATTTTGCGACCTTCATTTTCCATTTTCATTTCTTCGCTTGTATAATCATCATCCTTTAAAGTACCAATAAAAGGAATACAATTATAGGCAATTGTATAAGGAAAAACATTAGGTTCATAATTTATATCTACAATCTCTTTTTCAAGTTCATCAATGCCACCCTTACCAGCACCAGATACTGCTTGGTATGTTGAAGCAATCATATATTTAATTGGTGAAATTTTATTGATTGCATTAATTGCCATAAGTGTAATAATGGTTGAACAATTTGGGTTAGAAATAACTCCCTTATGTTTTTTACAATCATCACCGTTAATCTCTGGAATTATTAAAGGAACATCTTTTTCCATTCTAAAAGCACTTGAATTATCAATGAATATAGCACCAGCCTTAACAATATCATCTCTATATAACTTAGCCACTTCGTTTGTACTAGCTCCTAGAACGATATCTAAACCTTCAAAAGAATTATGATTAGTTTCTTGAATAACAATATCATTATCCTTAAATCTAATAGTTTGACCACTAGATTTAGAACTTGCCAATAAAACAAGTTTATCTACATTAATGTTTTGTTCAATAAGGCAATCAATCATTTGCCTGCCAACAACTCCGCTGGCACCTAAAATTCCTATTTTCATTTAATAAACCTCTTATATATTGCTTCAATTGTTTTTGTATAATTTTCATCATCAACACCAACTAAAATTGAAGTTTCATCTGCACCTTGTGAAATAGTTCTAATATTAATACCATTTTCTCCAAGTAAGGAAAAGATTTCACCAGAAATACCTTTACGTCCTTTTAGGCCTCTACCAACTACACAAACTAAGGATAAATTATCGTAAATTGAAACTTCTTCGCATTTTAGATTATTTTTTATTTCATTTGATATTTCATAAACATTATTTTTAATATCATTCTTTTCAACAATTATTGAAAAAGAATCAATACCTGTTGTAACCATAACAATTGAAATTTTATAATGTTCAAAAATATCAAGTGTTTTTCTTAAAAAGCCTATTTCACTACTTGAATTAGTCTTAATAATATTTAGAACCATAAAATCTTTTTTACCAGTGATACCTGTAATAGGGAGTTCTTTTAAATTTTCATTATTATCGCAAATAATCATTGTTCCCTCATCTTCTGGTTTATTAGTATTTAAAATATGAATTGGTATATTTTTTATCTTAACAGGGTAAACAGATTCATCATGTAAGACACTTGCACCCATATAGGACATTTCTCTAAGTTCTCCATAAGTAATTGTTTTAATCTGCTTTGGATTTTTAATAATAGATGGGTCACATACATATATACCAGAAACATCGGTCCAATTTTCATATATTTTAGCATCACATACATTAGCTAACAATGCACCGGTGATGTCACTGCCACCTCTACTCATTAGTTTAATAACCCCATTTGGTAGAGCACCATAAAAACCAGGAACTACAATCTTTTTATTTGTTTGTAAATATGGGGCGAATTTTTGATTAGTTTTGTTTATATCAATAGTGCCATCATAATTGAAACAAATCACATCTTTAGCATCAACAAATTCAGCATCTAAATATAAAGCTAAAAGTTTTGATGATAGATATTCACCATAAGAAACAACTTGATCATCATTATTGTTGCTTTCTAAAAGAAGTTTTATCTTTTCAATTTCGCTATCTAAATCAAAATCAAGATTTAAATCATCGATAATTGATTGATGTTTAGAAATAATTTGGTCTAATATTTCTTTATAAGACATACCATATTTTTTATGAGCTAAACATAAATATAATAAATCTGTTACTTTATGGTCTTCTTTAAAAGCTTTACCGCAAGCCGAAGCAACAATAACTTTTCTTTCTTCTTGAGAATTCACAATATCCTTTATCTTCTTGAATTGACCAGAACTTGATAAAGAGGAACCCCCGAATTTACAAACTTTAATCATTTCTCACCTCACATACAAAATAATCATCTTTTATTATTTTCTTTAATGTATTTATATTAATCTTTTTGCTTATAAAACAATTATCATTAATCTTTTTAGCAACATATTCCTCATCTATTTTTCCTCTAATATAATAAGAACATGGTGCTATATCTAAATTACAATGGGTGAATTCGAGAATCTTTTTGGCATAATTATCTTCACTTAATAAGTCTCTTATAATATTAGAAGCTGTAGGCATTGAGCCAGCACCTTGACCAATTAAATAAAAATTATTTAAATTCTTGCTTTTAATCATGAAACAATTGTTATTTAAATTTATATTAGAAAGAATATTGTCTTTTAAAATTGTTGGTATTACTTTTAATTGATATTTATCATTAAATTTACTTGCACAAGCAAGTAAAACACATTTATATCCTTCTTTTTTAAAATAAGTAATATCATTTGAATCAATATTTTTAATTCCTAATACAAAAATATCATTTAGTTTAAATGCTTTATTAAAACCTAAAAGGGAAGCAAGAACCAACTTATTTGCGCTATCAATGCCATTAATATCATCACTTGGATCTTTTTCGGCATATCCTAAATCTTGTGCAATCTTTAAAGCATCGTTAAATTCTAAATTTTCATTATACATTCGATCCAAAATATAATTGCTTGTGCCATTCATAATACCTGTAATTTCTAAGATAGAATCAGTTTTTTCTATTTTCTTAATCTCACTAAGTACAGGAATACCACCACCACAGGCACTTGAATACATTAAAGTTGTATTATTTTCAATTGCTAGATTATTTATTTCTTTTAAATAAGTTACCAACATTTTCTTATTTGCGGAAACAAATTTTTTATTATTATTTATAGCTAAGGATGCATAATCAAAAGCAGGATTATTGCCACCAATACATTCAACTATTGCATCTATTTCTTTGTCGTTTACTATTTCATTTATATCTTCAGTTAAATATGAATCAACATCTAGTGGTTTATTTTTATCTCTTACTAGAATATATTTAACATTTATTTTATTTTCTTTGCATAGTTTATATACACCACTGCCAACTGTTCCAAAACCTAATAATCCAATATTCATACTGTATCTCACACGCGTACACTTGTTTACTTATAGAAAACATAGTATCATGTTTATGTTTAATAAACAAGGTAAAATTATGAAATATATAAATACGAGATGTGAAAATGAAATTGTTGATGATAAAACAGCCATTATAAATGGTTTAGCTAAAAATGGTGGTCTTTATG
>CAVDLK010000017.1:13912-14976 GCA_963609745.1 Erysipelotrichaceae bacterium
CTTTATGTTCCTGAAAGAATTGAAAGAATTGATGATATTTATAAATTAAAAGATTTAGATTATAAGCAACTTGCTTATAGTATTATTTCACTATTTTTTGATGATTTAAATTTAAAAGAAAGTATCGATAAAGCCTATAACTATTTTGATACTAGTGAAATAACACCACTTAAAAAAGTAAATAATAATTATTTTTTAGAGTTATATCATGGACCAACATGTGCTTTTAAAGATGTAGCCTTACAACTTTTACCTTATATTCTTACTAAGGCAAATAGTGATAATAAGCCAATTTTTATTTTAAGTGCTACTAGTGGTGATACTGGAAAGGCAGCACTTGAGGCCTTTAAAGATGTTGATAAAACCAATATTTGTGTCTTATATCCCTATAAGATGGTCTCTATTACCCAAGAAAGACAGATGACTACTACTTGTGGCAAAAATGTCGATGTTATTGCGGTTAGAGGTAATTTTGATGATTGTCAAAGATTAGTCAAAGAAATATCTAAAAATAATAGATTTAATAATATTCATTTAACTAGTGCTAATTCAATTAATATTGCCCGTTTAATTCCTCAAGCTGTTTATTATTTCAAAGCTTATTTTGATTTATTAAATAATTTAGAAATTAAAAAAAATGAAAAAATTGATTTCTATGTACCAACTGGTAATTTTGGTAATATTTTAGCTGGCTATATCGCAAAAGAGATGGGCTTACCAATTAATAAATTAATTTGTGCATCTAATAAAAATAATGTCTTAACTGATTTTCTGAATAGTGGTAAATATAGTTCAAAAAGACCTTTTTATAATACAATGGAGCCTTCAATTGATATTTTAGTTTCTAGTAATTTAGAAAGGTTATTATATTTAAAGAGTAAAGA
This sequence comes from Erysipelotrichaceae bacterium, assembly GCA_963609745.1. Classification (GTDB taxonomy): domain Bacteria; phylum Bacillota_I; class Bacilli_A; order Erysipelotrichales; family Erysipelotrichaceae; genus Colivicinus. The sequence continues at coordinate 14,797 of CAVDLK010000017.1, forward strand.
TACAAAACTTATTGAAGAATTAATGACATCTTTAAATAAGAATGGTGAATATCAAATAAATAAAGAGTTATTAAAAGAAATTCAAAAAGACTTTATAGGTGTTTATTGTAATGAAGAAGAAGTAAAAGAAAGTATTAAAGAATATTATGATAAATATAATTATTTAATTGATCCTCATAG
>CAVDLK010000018.1:0-10310 GCA_963609745.1 Erysipelotrichaceae bacterium
GTCTTACTCATACTAGTGGTATGGTATCTGATGATAAGGCATATAAAAATTGTAAGAATAAAATAGAGATGTATGAATTTATTAAGAAGTTAGCTCTTGCCCATAAACCTCTTGAAATGGTTGATTACTCTGATTTTGGTTTTATTATATTAGGCTTTATTATTGAAAAATTAAGTAATTCTACTATTGAAGAATATGCCAATAAGATAATCTTTGAACCATTAAATATGACTAATTCAATGTATAATCCATATCTAAAAGGTAGAACTCAAGATTGTGCTTGTACAGAAATAACAGAAGCAAGAGGCTTAATTCAAGGTGTAGTTCATGATGGTAAAGCCTATATCTTAAATGGTTTAAGTGGCAATGCTGGATTGTTTTCTAATGTAAAAGACCTAGCAAAATTCACTAGAATGATTTTAAATGATGGTTATCCTGTTTTAAAAAAAGAAAGTGTTGATTTACTAAAACATAATTTTACCCAAAATATGAACCTACAAAGAACTATTGGTTGGTGTGTTGCGTGTAATGAATATTCTTGTGGTAGTAAATATTCTAATTGCGCAATCTATCATACTGGCTTCTCTGGTACTTCTATCTATATCGACTTTATTAGAAAATGTGCCATCATCCTTCTAACAAACAGAGTCCATCCAAGTAGACAAGATGTCAAAACAATCTCTACTATAAGAAATGAATTTCATGATACATTACTTGAGGAATTTGATAAATATCACCAATGCAACTAGGATTATCAATCTATTTTACATATGAAGAAAAACAAATATTATCTTTATTACATAAAGCAAAAGATAATGGTTTTAAATATATTTTCACATCCTTACATATCCCTGAAGAAGATGGCTCTAAATATATTAATAAGATAAAAACTTGTATTAATGAATGTAAGAATTTAAATCTATTTCCTATAGTTGATATATCACCTAGAGTATTAAAACTTCTGAATATTCAAGAATACAAAGAACTACATAACTTAGGAATTGAATATCTTAGATTAGATTTTGGTTTTTCATATGAAGATATTAAGAAACTATCACAAGAATTTAAATTAATATTTAATGCCTCAACCTTTAATGTTGAAACATATGAAGAACTATCTAAACTAAATATTGATTTTCATAATGTTTACGGTTGTCATAACTTTTATCCCAAGAAATATACCGGGTTAAGCAAAGAAAAAGTAGAAAAGATAAATCAAAGAATTCATTCTTATGGTATGAAAACAATAGGCTTTGTGATGGGTGATGATATTAAACGTGGCCCATTATTTGAAGGTTTACCAAGTATCGAAGCACTTAGAAATGAAGATGTTTTCTATAATGCTTTAGTATTAAATAAGTTAAATTGTGATGTTGTAATAGTTGCTGACTTTGGTTTAAAAGATGAAACATTTAAACAATTTAAAAATTATAACGATGGCTATATTGAAATGGAATGTAAGATTGATGATAAATACAATAATTTCTTAAATTATATTCATCATGACAGAATTGATAATAGTGCATATTTCATTAGATCACATGAATCAATATATAAATATAAGGTTGATTATCTAATTGAAGCAGAAAATACCATAGATAGATCTATCGGAGATATATGTATATCTAACAAACTATACCTAAGATATAATGGCGAATTAGAAATCATGCTTAAAAACCTTCCTGCCGATAATAGAGTTAATGTAGTAGGTAAGGTAGAAAGCAAATATTTAGAATTTATTGATGAACACTTAGGTATTAAATTAATTAAATCTTAATCTAAAGGTTTTTGGTAGTAATTACCCTTAATTTCCTTGGTATCTTGAATATTGATAAAAGCCTTTGGATCAGCTTTTAAGATAGAATTAATAACCTCATCTTGTTGGAAAGCATTAATAACAGTATAAAGAATCGCAATATTATCTTTAGTATATGCACCCTCACCATTTATAACTGTAATACCATGTCTAGTATTCTTTAATACTTCATCAATAACCTTATCAGGAACCTTACTCATAGCAGTAATTGTGACATGAGTATATCTTTTATGCATCTTAGAAATCATAAAAGTACTTAAATATTGATAGATTATGGAATAAGCAGCTCTAGTCCAACCATATATTAAACCAGTAACAACATTCAAGAAACAATTAAAAACAAATACATAATTCCACATTGATTTATGATATTTATTTGAATAATAAACTGATATAAAATCTGTACCACCACTTGAAGCATTATGTGTTAAGGCTAATCCAATACCAATACCACTAATTAATCCACCAAATATTGCCATTAATATTGGAGTATCTAATACAATTATCTGTTTAAAGAAAGATGAAAATATAGAAACTAATAAGGTTTGTAGTAAAGAGAAAATAGTAAATAATTTACCAATATGTTTAAAAACAAGAATAGACAATATTAAGTTAATTAAGAAATATAAATAGAAATAAGGTAGGTTAATATTGGCATAATCCAATAAGATATCCGAAGTAATTCTCGATAAACCAGCTACACCACTTGGATATATTTGGGCACCTACAGAAAAGGAAGTTAAGGCTACAGCTTGAATAGCGGCAGACAATAAAACCCAGAAAAACATTGTTAAGATTTGTTTAAAATTTACTTTATTCATAAACAATATTCTACAACAGTCTATGATATTATAAACATGATGATTAAAGGTTTTATATTTGATATTGACGATACATTATATTATCGTAAATTACATCTAGTACCAGAATCTACTTATAATGCTTTAAGAAAACTTAGAGAAAAAGGTTATAAGATAGCAGTAAATACCGCTAGAGAAAGACAAAAACTAAAAACTGTTCCAAGAAAACTTATGGAACTAATAGATTTTGTGGTTGTTGGTTCTGGTGCAATGGCTTATAAAGATCACTATCTATATTGGTGTAATCAAATTAAACAAGATGATTTACATAAATATTTAGATTATATAAAAGAAAATAAATTAACCTATTCTTATACTGATAAATATGGTAAAACATATTTCTTTGGAACTTTAAGTGATATAGAAGTTAAAAGGGTTCTAGAATGGCAAGGTACTATGCCTTTAATGCGACCATTACAATATGATGATGAGATAGTTAATCTTGAAATCAGAGGTGATGAGATAGATATGGATTATATTTATTCCATTAATCCTAAAATCAAACCTATTGTTTGGAAGTCATCATGCTTTATTAGTGCCGAAAATGTTGATAAGGTTACAGGTATTGACTTATTCTGTGATGCTTATGGTTTTAAAAGGGAAGAAATATGTGCCGTTGGTGATGGAACATTTGATGCTTCGATGATTGAAGAAGCAGGCATTGGTATAGCAATCAAAGATTCAAAAGCCGCTCAAATGAATGTTGCAGACTATATAACAGAAAAAAGCATCCTTGATGGTGGCATATATGAAATATTAGTTAAATTAGGATTTATAGATAGAGATATACCTAATATAAAAATATTCTTCTTTGACATTGATCAAACTACCTTTGACCATAGTATCTTTGATGTAAGACCATCAACTATCCTAGCGCTACAGAAATTAAAAGAAAATAATATTAAAAGATGTATTTGTACATCTAGATCATTAGATGAAATGAGAAACCTTCCTAAAAACTTATTAGATAATATGGATGGCTTTATCACCTGTGCTGGCGGTATGACTACCTTTGGTGAAATAAAGATGTTTAATATCTTAAAAAAACAAGATGTTAAAGCAGCAATTGAAATATTAGAAGAAAATAATATTTCTTATCGTTATGTTTTAAGTAGTGGTATTGGCTATATCAATAGAAAAGATGAATATGCTGAATCAGTCTTTATGAAATTATATAAAATGGTTCCTGAAGTAAGAAAATACCAAGAAACTGATGAAGTAGTACATTTGTTGTATTACACTGAAGATGATATTTTAGTATCAAAAATTCGTTCTAAATTAAAAGACTGCAACCATATTAAACTTAAAATATGTAGTGAAATAGTCGCAAAAGGTGTAGATAAATCAATTGATATGTTGAAACTTGCTGATAGATTAGGATATAGTCAAGAAGAAGTTGGCGCCTTTGGTGATGGCTACAATGATATCGATATGCTTAAAAAAGCAAAACTAGGTATATCAATGGGTAATGGTAAAGAACTAACTAAACTATCGGCTGATTATGTAACAGATGATATAAGTGATGAAGGATTATATAATGCCTTATTAACTTATGGCTATATAACATCTAAATAGTTATATATTGTAAAAGACATTATGAAAAGAAGGCAGCAATACCTTCTTTTTAATTAATTCATATCTTTTTTGTTACTTTATTTCAAAGCTTCTCTAACTATTCCCTTTGCATTATTTAATCTATCTATAGCTTCTTGTTTATCGCAAGATGTGATAATCATGATAGTTGCCAACTTACAATCATTATCAACTTCATTTAATACCTTATCAGCTAAATCATGATCACAACCTGTGGCTTCCATGACAATTCTACGGCATCTTTCAATTAGTTTTAAATTAGTTGCCTTAACATCAATCATTAAATTGCCATAAACTTTACCAACTTTAACCATAGTAGCAGTTGAAATCATATTACAAACAATTTTTTGTACAGTTCCTGATTTCAATCTAGTAGAACCAGTTAATATTTCTGGTCCAGCATCAACTTCAATTGGGAAATCAGCATAATTAGCCATTTGTGAGTTTTTATTACAAGCAATACAAGCGGTTTTGCCACCAATTTCATGCATATATTCCATAGCACCAATAGGATATGGTGTTCTACCTGATGCTGCAATACCAATTAAGAAATCATTGGCAGATAGATTAACTTCTTTACAATCATTTACTGCTAAGTCTTTATCGTCTTCAGCACCTTCTTTTGATTTTTTAACTGCAGGTAAACCACCCGCTAAAATACCTAAGAATTCATCATGTTCACAATTAAATGTTGGTCCAGTTTCTACAGCATCAATTAAACCTGTTCTACCTGATGTTCCTGCACCAATATATACAACTCTACCACCACCTTGAATTGTCTTAGCAGCATATTCAACTACCTTTTCAATTTGTGGAAGTGCTTGTTTAACTCCAGCAACAACATTTAAATCTTCCTCATTCATAATTGAAAGAATTTCTGAGGTTGATAATAAATCTAAATCTTTTGTTTTGGGATTTCTTTTTTCTGTTCCTAAATTATCAATCTTTACCATTTTTTGCCTCCTATATAAGTTGCGATATTATTGAAATCTTTATCAAAAACAGCTATATCAGCTCGATAACCTTTTTGAATTAATCCCCTATCATTTGCACCCAACATTCTAGCAGGATTAATTGTCACAGCATTAAATGCCGTAACTAAATCGATATTTGCCGTATTTACAGCATATTTCAAAACCAAGTTTAACTTGTTGCAAGACCCTGATAAGGTACCATCTTCTAAGCGACATACATTATCTTCACATACAAATCTACTTTGGCCTGTCTTTGTCTTATACTCACCAACTGGTAAACCCTTCATTGCAATAGAATCAGTAACTAATATTAATTTATCTTTGCCCTTTGTTTTTGCCAAGATATTTGCTGCAACATAATGAGTATGAACACCATCACATATACACTCAGCATAACAATCATCAAAATACATTGCCGCTCCAACTGTCCCTGGATCTCTGTGATGTAATCCCTTCATACCATTATAAGTATGAGTAAACGATCTTACACCATGGGACACAGCATCCTTACATTCATCAAATGTTGCCCCACTGTGGCCAATAGTTACATTGATATTTTTAGACCTACAATAATCAATAACATCATAATTACCCTTAAGCATCTCAGGGGCAAGCATAACTATTTTTAGATTACCCTTACAAGCCTTATTAAATTCATCAATTACCTTCTTATTAGGAATAATATGATAACTCCACTCTTGAGCTCCTCTATACTTTTCACTAATAAAAGGCCCCTCTTCATATACGCCTAATATAGCAGTGCCATTATGTTTACCTTCAATATATTCACCTATATTATTTAATGCCACCAACAAACTTTCTTTTGGACTAGTAGAAATAGTAGCCATTGTAGAAGTAACACCTTCTGATGGTAAATATGAAGTCCATTCCTTAAGCCACTTTATTGTGGCATGATTGTTATCATTAAAATTATAGCCATGATTATGAATATCAATTAAACCAGGCATGATAATATCATCACCATAATCAACATCAACTTTGAATTGATTATACTTATAAATATCCTTGATTATTTGATTTTCAATTTTGATTTGAAGTGCCTGCAACTTTTCCTCAAAATAAACTCTTTTTGATTGAATTATCATATCTTTTCCTCACTAAATATATTTTATAATGTTTATCATTCGATAATGAAACAATTTGCTAAAATAAGGATATGAAAAACACTATTATTATTAACATAGCTGGAGGACCAGGATCGGGCAAAACTACTGTTGCTGCCGAAGTCTTTTCCATGCTGAAGGAAAAAGGATATGATGTTGAAAATGTTTCTGAATTTGCCAAAGAACTAGTATGGGAAGGAAGAGATGAAGCATTCAATGATCGTCTATATATGCATGGCGAACAAAACCATCGCTTAATGCAAATGAATAATAAATTAGATTATATTATTACTGACTCACCTTTATTTTTAACAGCTATCTATAATAATTATTATTTAAAAGATAAATTCCCTAAATCCTATAATGACATGATCGATTTAGTTACCTATGAAACTTTTAGTTTATATAACAACAAAGTATATTTCTTAAAAAGAAATACTGATTATAAAACAGTTGGTCGAAGAGAAGATGAAGATACTGCTACAAGAATTGATGAAGGTATTATTGATTATCTTGATGATAAACATATTGAATATAAAAAACTTTCATTAAAAACTGCAGCAATCGATATAATCAAAGACTTAGCATTGGAGGAAGAAAATGAGTCAATACTATAACTTATGTAAAGAAGCGGCTGATTATTTAAAAACAAAATTTGATGCATCAGGAGCTATAGGACTAGTTCTAGGTTCTGGTCTTGGTGACATGGCAGATGAAATTGAAAATCCAATCTGTGTACCATATGATGAGATACCAAACTATCCAACTTGCACTGTACCAGGACACCAAGGAAAATTGGTCTTTGGCACAATTAATGGTATTAAAGTTTTATGTATGCAAGGTAGATTCCACTTCTATGAAGGATATGACATGAAAACAGTAACAATGTATGTTCGTGTCTTTAAACTTCTAGGTATTAAAGGTCTATTCTTAACAAATGCTGCTGGTGGTATAAACGAAACATTTAAACCTGGCACATTGATGATAGTTGATGATTTCATTAACTTCATGGGCACAAATCCTTTGATTGGTGAAAATGAAGAAGAATTTGGCGTTAGATTCCCTGATATGACTAAGACCATGACTCAAAGTTATCGTGATGCAGCAGACAAGGCAGCAAAACAATTAAATATAGAAGTACGCCATGGTGTTTATATGTCGTTTACTGGTCCTTCATTTGAAACTCCAGCAGAAATTAAATTCGCTAGAACAATTGGTGCTGATGCCTGTGGTATGTCTACAGTACCAGAATTAATTGTCGCAAGACATTGTGGTCTACCAGTTCTATGTATATCTTGTATCACAAATCTAGCAGCAGGTATGACCACTAATGAATTAACACACGAAGAAGTTCAAGAAGTAGCTAGAATTGTTAAAGCAGATTTCAAAGCATTATTAAAAAAGACTATTGAAAATATAGACTAAAAATAGTGGCAAAACCACTATTTTTTATTTCGATAAAAATCATCAATCATCTTTACCTTTTTATCTCTACCCATTAATTGGTAATATTCTTTCCACAATAATGGTGATTGTAGTGGTATAAATTCTTCACCTAGAGGCATCATTTCAACAATCTGCTGCTTCTTCAAGCTACAATCATATAATTTATCATCATTCAGGATAGAAAAACCAACCATTACATCAACATCAATTGAATCAATAATATATTCTAAGAATACCTTTGTTTGATATTTGGGATTTAATTTAGATTCTTTTAATTCTCCCATATCAGATAAAATTGTTTTAACGAGTTCTATATCTTCATCCACTATCATTAAATCGATATCATTAAATTCATTTGTAATTCCCTTAAAATAAAGCAACATCGATGCGCCTAAAGCCCAAGTAATCTTTTCTTCATTAAATTTATGGGCAATTTTCTTTAATAGTTCAATTTTATCTTCTATATCAATCATATAAGTCCTCTATAAAAAAATTGTATTACATATTGAATACAATTTTTTAAATAGTTCTTTAGTAAATTCTTCTTAATTATTTTTTCTTTCTTTTCTTGTTTTCTTCCTCAATTATCTTTTCCTTTGAAGTCATGTGATATAAAGGAATTAAAGGAAAGATTAAAGGAGTAGTGTTCGAATAAGTAATATATTCTTCACTTTCACCATAATGCTTAATATGTCTAGTTTCAACACGCTTTGCGCCAGACATCATAACAATAAAAATTAAGATATAGCCAATAATAACAATTATCCATTGTTTTCCATATGCTCCACCAATACCTGATATTAGTGAGCCTGTCCAGAATAAGATTTCCCCAAAGTAATTTGGACATCTGCACATCTTATAAAGACCATCCATAGCTGGCATATCTGGTCTTTTTAATTTAGAATCACTTTTTTGTTTATCAGCCATAGCCTCAATAACAATACCAATTAAACTGATAATTATACCTATAACTAAAGCTAAATTATTATCCGCATTATTTAATAAACGATAAATTGGGCTAGCAGATTGACAAACATACATTGCGCCAAAAATAATCCACATTACAAAAGATACAAAGAATGGCATTTTAACATCACCGCCAACTTCAGCCATCTTTTTGCGATAACTTTCATTTTTAAGTTCTCTGATTAGTAAAAAACCACCAAGTCTAATGCCATATACTATAAATAATATGCATTGAATAAGAAATAAAATATTAAAATTCTTATTTATAAGAGAAACAATAAACATTGTTAGACCTATGCCAGCACTAGCTAAACCATAGCCAACTGACATAAACCATACAAATCTTTTAAAACCTATTGAACAACATACAAGGGCTACTATATAAAATAGCCAAATCATCTTTGGAAATACACTATACATAAACTACTAAAACTTAAGTCCTTTCTCATAAATTTCATTAATATATTCTTTAAAACTATATTTACCAGTTTGTACAGATGCAACCATATCTTCTGTCATTGTCCACTTACCAAACTTAATAACACCCTTCTTCCACTTAGGCGCAAAGAAAATAATCATATCAAATAAGAATGGTGGGGCATATTTGATAACTGGCTCTTTACCTGCGGCTTTAAAAAACATTTCTGCAATCTGCTTATATGTATAAACTTCATGACCACCAACATCATATTCTTTATTCTCGTCATTCATATGTTCAACAATATAATCCGCAAAGTCTCTAGTATCAATAACATTACACTTAATTTCATTTTTAGTCTTCAATAATGTTACTTCACCCTTTTCAACCTTTGGTTGGAAAATATGTGCTGTATCATAAAAATAACCAGTAGGTCTAAAGATAGTATAAGTAAGTCCTGATTTTCTAAGTTCCTCTTCAAACATTGCCTTAGCATCAAGCATAGGAATATGTCTACCCTTATCAGCCTTTAAAACTGATATATAAGCAAAATTCTTTACCTTAGCTCTTACAGCTTCATCCAATAGATTTTTGTTTGCGCCAAAGTCAATATCATAAGCGGTAACTTTTTCGCTAGCTTTTGTTAGACCAACAGTAGTAATTACTGTATCAACACCATCACATATACCATTCAATTTTTCCTTATTAGTCATATCGATTTGTAAAGGTGTATAACCTTTAAAATCAGTTTCTTTAGTAACCATATCAGCGGCAATTACTTCATATCCGCTATCAACTAAAGACTTAAGAATATCACTTCCTAAATGACCAAATGCTCCTGCTAATAATACTTTCATAACTAACTAATCCTCCTTAATTTTTAATTCATTTAATCCACTTTTAGATAATAATTTAACACCAATAAATAAAGATCCTTGGCCAACAATATTTACTAGTTCGGCAATCCAATTCATATAACTTATAGTAAAATCCTTACTAGAAAGATAACCCGTCATTAATGAAAAGACAAACGATATTATAAAATAAATAATTAAATTATTCTTCTTTAACTTTTTAGAAAGCATAATTAATGAGAAATCTATGCCAAATAAG
>CAVDLK010000018.1:10320-14920 GCA_963609745.1 Erysipelotrichaceae bacterium
GCCAAGTACCATAAATATTATAAAAATAAAGGTACCTGAAAATAATACAGGTGTAACAGCACAAACTTTTTTCTCTGATTGTGGTAAATAAATCATACAAAGCATTGCGAAACCAGCCATTACAAAGCCAATTGCTTGCAAAGGGAAAAACATAGCATTTAATCTTTCAAAATCACAAATATTAGCGGCATATAACAACTTATAAATAGCCTTTAAAATACCTGCCATAAATACATCAATTGTACCAGCACAAAACAAAGCATAAGCTCCCTTTGACATCTTATTGTATAGATCTTTTTGAAGTATAAAGATTGCCATACCAAAGAAGATAACAGGAATAAAATCAATTAAAGCCATTGGAATTGAATACATATTTTCACCTACTTTTCCTTTTTACACTTAACATTTTTTAACATGTGACATATTCTCATATTACTGAATGAATATTTTCACAAGTGAATGATACATCTTTCTAAAGAATAATTCAAAAGTATATATCTAAAAAACACATAATAAAAAGAACGATATCGTTCTTATTTAGAAAATTAATATGTTGACCAAAAACGATCAATATTATGAGCTAGTTCCTCAGCATTTGGACAATGAATATAATCAGTCTCATTAGTTTCAAGTACTAACTTTGCTTGATATCCTTCCTTTTCTAAATTAAATAGTCTCCATAATATATTATTTAAAAGATATAAATTATTATGGAAATTAGTACCATGAATTCCACCAGTTTCCTCTTCTCCAGAACCAATACAATCATTTAAATGAATTATATAGTTACTTGATTTATATTTATTAATAGCCTCTGAAAAAGATAATTCATCATATTTAAAAGACATCTCTGACATCATTAAGTGACAAGTATCCAATAATGAATATACCTTTTCTAAACCAATTCTTGCTCTTATATATTTTTTAATTTGTAATGCTTCAATAGCACCAATATCACGATAACAGTTTTCAATATGTAAAATTATGTTATTCTCTTTAATAAAATCACAAAAAGCATCTACTTCCTTGGAAGCCATAATTTCATAATATTTAGATTCTGCATGTATAACTAAACCAACATTTAATTTCTTACATAAAGCAAATACTTTTTGGGCATATTCACTTCTAAACTCATGAGCAACATCCATAACATCACATCTATCCAAAGGATAATGAATTGAATAGATTGGTTTACTAATACTAGGTACTAAAGCAAAATTATCTCTTTCATCACCTTGTAAATGTATTTCAAAACCATCTATGAAACTCAAAGTATTTTTATATGCTATTTGTTCTTTATTTAATGCTAATTTAAATGCTTTTCTCATTTCGCATAAGCATTATAACATAATTTGTATATAATAGTTTTATGAAAAAATTATTTGATGAGTTTAAAAAATTTATAAACAAGGGTAATGCAATTGACCTTGCGGTTGCCGTTGTTGTGGGTGGTGCTTTTACTTCAATAGTTAACTCCATAGTATCTGATTTAATATCTCCTATTATAGGACTGCTTATTGGTGGCTTTGATTTCCCTGATATCAAGATTCACCTATTGGGTGATTCGTATATCTACATTGGAAATTTTATTCAAAATGTTATAAACTTCCTAATTATTGCCTTTGTATTATTTATAATTGTCAAAGGAATAAATACAGCCAACGAAAAAATAACTGGCATAGAAGTTAAAGAAGAAGATCCAGATGATATTAAATTATTAAAATCAATTGACTCAGAATTAAAGAAATTAAACAAGAGAATAGGTAAACAATAAAATAGCGCACGAGATAAACTCAGCGCTATTTTTAATATTCATTAAAGAAAATGTTTTATCTATACTAATTGTTTTTCTCTTTTTCTAAATAGATAATAATCTAATTTTTCTTTCATATTATCAGGAATAATACGATTAACAGGTATAACATTTGCATTAGCCATTAATTTACTGAATTCTAAGATAATCTCAATATCCTTTTTAATTACCACTTCATTAATAGTTTTCATATCATCATATCTAACATGAATTGGTTCATGTTCGGTGATTCTCGCAAATGATACAGCAGGAATACCATTATCCGCAAAAGGTGTTGAATCAGAAGAATAAACATCTTGGTAAGCATCAATACCATAACCATTAATCTTTCCAAAATATTCTAAATAATTCACAAGTTTGTCTTCGCCTGTTATGCATGCGATAAAGTGGCCTAAATTTGAACCAATCATATCTAGATTAATGCATAAATCAATCTTATCAAGACTCTTCTTATGCTTTATACAATAAGCTTTAGAACCTAATAAACCTCTTTCTTCACTACCACACCACACAAATATTAAATTATGTTTTGGCTTATTTTGTTTAAAATATTCACACAACTTCAAAATACCAACGCTACCTGTTGCATTATCATAAATACCCTTTGATAAAGGCGTTGAATCATAATGTGCTGTGAAGATAATAGTTCTATCGTCTTCACCCTTTATATTGGCAACAACATCTCTAGACTTTGTTGTCTTTATTTCTTCTTGCTTAATATCTAATACCGCTTCTGTAGCACCAAGTTTTACCATCTCATAGAAATCTTTAACATTAACACTACATGCAGGAAGGCTACCTAATTCTCTTAAAGGTCCACGAAGTTCTTTTTGATCAATATCATTATCAACATATTGAAGTTTGCCATAAAGAGTAATAAAACCAGCGGCACCATATTCTAATAAATCCTTAAAAGTCCAATAAGGAATACCTAACTTATCAATTAAAACAATCTTATCTTTTACTTTAGCTAATTCTGCCCTACTATTAGTATTTCTTAAATAAAATAATTCCTTCTTTAAATTATCCGCATTACTACCATTCTTATAAGCTAGACATTCTATTGTTTTCTTATATGGCTTTGTAATCTTTAAACTACATTTTTCTACTTTAGCATCTTGTACTTTAAATTCTTCAATCTGTCCTTTTACACCAATGTCTTGTAATAAAGAAAGAATATATTTAGCACACTTTTCTTCTTCAATACTTCCACCAGTTCTTACATATTCCATATTCTTTAAAATCTCAATCTCATTTAACATATATTCACCTCAACTCTCAACAATAATTTTAAGACATTAAATAAAACATTCCTATAAAATCATTATATTTTGGAAAACCGTAAATAATTGGTCCTATTTTTTATGGAAAACCGTAATTCTATTGTATTAAGTGTAGAGGAAACTAAAATGTATAGAAAAATTGAAGAATATATTAAAGAATATCTACTTTCTGATAATGAACGCATCCTTTGTATAGAAGGTGCAAGACAGATAGGCAAGACTTATATTATTTCTAAAGTAATTCATGAACTTTTTAAAAATTGCATTGAATTAAATTTTGATGAAGATAAACGTAATGCAAAAGATTTTGAAAACATTAGAAATACCGAAGATTTTTATATACAATTAAGCACCAAATATGGAAACCTAATGGGTGATTTAAATGATACCATTATCTTTTTTGACGAAATACAAGTTTATCCTCATTTTTTTCAATGTTAAAACAACTTTCAAAAGAAAATAAATTCAAATATATTTGTTCTGGTTCACTATTAGAACTAACTTTGCAAGATGGTAAAAATGGTTTAACACCAATGGGTTCAATTACTAAAAAACATATGTATCCAATGGATTTTGAAGAATTCTTAATTGCTAATAATGTAGGAAAAGAAGCAATTAATTATTTGAGAAATTGTTATAAAAACAAAGAAACAGTTAACGAAAGTATCCATAATGTAATAATGAAACATTTTCTTTCATATTTATTTGTTGGTGGTTTACCAGCAGCTGTTAAAGAATATATCGATTCTAAAAATGTAATGAAAATAAAAGAAATTCAAAGCGATATTTACTCTTTCTATGGTCAAGATGCTTTAAGATATGATTTTGAAAACAAATTAAATATTGAAAGAGTATATGGTTCTTTACTTTCAAATATTGACAATAAAGTTAAACGTGTGCAATTTACCAATATTGAAGATAAGGAAAATGCACGTTATATGACCTATAAAAATGAGTTTGAATATCTAATTAATTCAGGAGTTGCCTTACTTTGCATGGCACTTAGTGAACCAAAATTTCCACTAGTTAAATCAACCTCTAAAAATCTAATAAAACTTTATTTCAATGATGTCGGAATACTAACTTACCTTTTATATAAAAACAATATAAATGCTATATTAAATAATAAAACAGGCGTCAATTTAGGTGCTGTATATGAAACTGTTGTAGCACAGGAATTAGCCGCTCATGGATATAATTTGTTTTATTACGATCGTAAAAAAGTTGGAAAAGTTGATTTTTTAGTTGATGATTTTGATAATCTTTGTGTACTACCAATTGAAGTTAAATCTGGAAAAGAAGGATATACTTTTCGAGCAATGCCAAAACTTATAGAAACTGAAAATTATCGTATTCAAAAAGGTATAGTCTTATCTAATAATAGAGAAGTAAAAGAAGATAATAAAATAATATATATGCCAATATATAACATCATGTTTATATAGTTAATTAAATACTTTTATGTTTGCCATAAAGAAAAAAGACCGATTTTCATCGATCTGTG
>CAVDLK010000019.1:0-14581 GCA_963609745.1 Erysipelotrichaceae bacterium
ATATATTATTGATATATAACTTTGTGAGATATCTTGTTTATCGATAATTATTGGTTTTTCTTTATATTCTTGAATATCAATATTTAACTTTGTTGAAATTCTATTATCAAAGTTATAGTCACATAATTTTTTAACATCTTCCGATTTTAGATCACCACAAAGATAGATATTTAATTGAGCCTTATTTAAAATAAATTGATAAAAGTCTATTAAATCATTTGTTGTTATCTTATTTAATTCATCAATAAACTTATCACTACAAGAATACATATTAAAGTTAGGATTATCTTCACTTATAATCTCAATAACTCTTTCATATGACTTATTAGCAGGTTTATCATTTCTTCTTCTAATAGCATCAGAAACTATGTTTTTTGCTTCTAAAACAGTTTTATCATTGATTAAACTGTGATATAAGATTTCTTTAATAAAAGAGTTATATTCATCTATGCTTATATCAACAAAACGAGGATTTATAAAGGTATAGTGAATAGTAAAAGTAAGTATATTAGCACGGTTCTTATATGAGGTATCAACACTGATGCCATATAAAAAATCTTTAATCCTCGTCATTTCTAATTTACTAGGATATTTAATAGACACATCACCAATTAATTTACAAAGTAAGGCAATGCATTGTCTAGCATTTGTTTTATTTTCCATAGAAAAGCGTAAATATAAATTAATATCCTTATATTTACGCGTTTGAATTACTTTAATATTTTTATTCATCTTCTTTGTCTTTACTTAAATATACTTCCCTTGCTTTAGAACCATTACTTGGGCCAATAATACCCTTATCTTCTAAGGTATCAATAAGTCTAGCAGCACGATTATAACCGATGCCAAATCTTCTTTGTAGTAAAGAAGTAGATGCTTTTTGTTGCATACGTACAAATTCAACTACATCATCATATAAAGAATCCGTTGTATCAGCATTTAAGTTTTCTGTGCCTACTTTTGTTTCACCATTAGCAATATTTAAGAATTCATAATATGAATCTTCATATTGTGGTTTAGCTTGTGATTTAACATATTCTGCAACCTTAGATATTTCATCATCTTTAACATAAACTCCTTGAAGTCTCATTAAAGCATTTTCACCTTGTGGATGATATAACATATCACCATTGCCTAATAATCTTTCTGCACCTGTAGCATCTAGAATCGTTCTAGAGTCAATACTGCTTGCTACAGCAAAGGAAATTCTTGAAGGTATATTTGATTTAATTAAACCAGTAATAACGTCTGTTGAAGGTCTTTGGGTTGCTACAATCAAATGTATGCCACTAGCTCTAGCAAGTTGAGTAATACGTTGAATAGATTGTTCAACATCTTTACCAGCAATAGCCATTAAATCCGCTAACTCATCAATGATAACAAGAATATAAGGCAATTTATCCATTGGCTTTGAATCACTTTGATTATTATTTTTACTTACTAGATCATTATAAGTTTGAATATTCCTTACACCTGCTTGAGCAAATAATTCATATCTTTCTTCCATAATTACCACAATCTTTTTAAGCATATTGCTAGCCATAGTTGCATCTTTGATTACTGGCCACAATAAGTGTGGAATATCTTCATATGAAGTAAACTCAACCTTCTTAGGATCTACCAAAACTAATTTAACATCATCCGGATTAGTTCTAAGTAAAACTGAAGTAATAATAGAATTGATACAAACAGATTTACCAGAACCTGTTGCACCAGCAATCAATAAGTGTGGCATCTTTGTCATTTCACAATATACTGCCTTACCCATTAAATCCTTTCCTAAACAGAATAATAAAGGTACATCCTTTTTATCGTTAGGAATATTTTTCATTAAGTCATACATCTTAACAGGAATTGGTTCAACATTTGGTATTTCTATACCTACTGCACTTCTACCAGGAATGGGTGCTTCAATTCTAATATCCTTAGCAGCTAATTCCATCTTAATATTGTCAGAAATATTATTAATCTTATTTATCTTTACACTACTATCAGGTTTTATTTCAAACTTTGTAACACTAGGACCAATATAAGTATTTAGTAAACTTGCTTCAATACCAAAGTTTCCTAATATTTCAATTACTTTTTTACCCTTTAAATCAGCACTAGTTTTATTGATACTACTAGAAGAAGATTTAGAAGTATCTAAGAACTTCTCTAAAGGTTTAGGCAATTTATATTGGCCATTTCTATTAACCTTTAATATCTTTTGACTACTAGGTTCAGCAGTAATAATCTCTCTATTTTTTTCAACACTATGAGTTTTATTACCTGAAGCAATCTCAGTTTCCGTTAAATTAATCAAAAATGGTGAATTAGTAGAATAAGTATCAACCTTTTTAACAGGCTTAACTTCCTCTTGCTTAACTACTTCATCAGCCTCAATATCTTGCATCTGCGTCTTTGCATCTTCAATATCCGCAAGTCTAGCCATCTCTTCAGCTTGTTTTTGTTTTCTTTCTTCTTCCGCCTTTTGCCTATTAATTAATTCTTCTTGCTTTCTAGCATTTTTTTCATCTTTTGCTTGTTTAGCATTTTCCCTCATTGAATTAAAAGTATTCTTATAAGTTTCAAAAGGAATAATTAATATCAAAGCAATAAGTAATGAAGATAACATAATTAAAATTACGCCACTTCTTTCAACTAAATTGATACAAACTAAATATAACCCTTCACCAATTAAACCACCATTAATATAATCAAAGGCAATTTGATTTTTAAATAAATCTAAAAATCTATCAGTATAATTTACATATCCATTCCAATCACTAATTCTATTACTTATAAATGATCCTAAAATCATAATAGCCAAATTAAAGATAATTAAACCTAATACCAAGGTAAAAGATCTTCTATGATTATCTTCAAAAAAAACTACAAATATCGCATAGCCAAACATAGTTAGTAAAGGAATAATATAAAAAGAACCAGCAATATAAGTTAAAACATTATTAAATATATTGCCTAAAACTCCCATTCTAGACAATGCGAAAAACAATAATGTAACAACAATGATAGACATGATAGTCCAAAAGATTTTCTTATTGCGACGACGTTCTTGTCTTTCTAGTTCTTTTTCTTCTTTTGATTTTCTAGGCACTCTCTTCTCCTAAATCAATTTCAACAATAGCAGGTAAAATCATTGGTTTTTTACCTGTTCCTCTTAATACAAATCTTGATACTTTTTCTCTTACTTCTGCCCTAACAGCCATATTGTCATATGTTCCATTAGCAACATTTTCTTCGATTGTTGAAATCAAAATATTACCAATTTCATTTAAAATATCATCAGCATCTTTCAAATAGATAACACCACGAGATTGAACATCTGGGCCACCTATTACTTTCTTGGTATTAAAGTCTAATACCACACCTGCGATTATAGCACCATCTGTCGATAATGATTCTCTATCTCTTAATACCATACCTGAAACATTCTTCATGCTTGTAGAATCAATAGCTGTATCTTTTAGTTCAATAACTTCGGATGTTGAAGTTAATCTACCATTTTCAAATAAGGCAAATTGACCATTATCTAAAATGATAATCTTGTCTGATCTAAAGCCCATCTGTACAGCAATATCAGCATTGTTTACAAGTTGAGAATATTGTCCTTTAATAGGCAAATAATATTTAGGACTAGTCAAATATAACATCATCTTCAAATCTTCAATTGAAGCATGCATTGATAGAATCTCTTTAGCATTCAATTTAACAATCTTAACTCCAGCCTTATATAAATCATTTTCCATAGCTGTAGCATCATTTTCTGTACCTGGTACAACAGGAGAAGCAATGATAATAACATCATCTTCTCTTAACTCTAAAATACTATCCTCACCAATAGCAATATTATTCATTAATTTAAATACTTGATTGCCAGAACCTGATACAACACAGATTACATCTTTCATATCGTTATTGAAGTCTTTAGCACTAACAATAAGATTCTTTGGAACATTGTAATACCCTAAATCTTCAACAATCTTTAATAGTTTTATATGTTCATTATCATAGAAAAAGATTTTCTTTTTATATTTACTTGCTAGTTCTAGTATTTCCATGATTCTAAATAAATTTTGACGATATAAAGTAATAATTAATCGATTATTATTTAATTCAAAGAAATGTTCAATATGTTCAGTTATACGATGCTTTGGTGCTGTATATCCAGCCCTAGAAGCACCAGAAGATTCTGATAATAGACATAATACTTTATTCTTGCCTATTTCACTGATAGTATTTATATCCATTGAAAAGGCATTATTTAAAAAGTCATAATCAAAGATAAATTCATTAGTATAAACAATAGAACCATATTCCGTTTCAAAAGCAAAACCAATGCCATCAGCAATCGATTGCATTACTGGGAAGGTTCTAATAACATGATTACCTATCTTTATAACATCATGTCTTTTCACAACATTGATATGTTTATTTTTAATATGATGCTTATCTAATTCAATATATAAAAGTTTAGCAGTTAAAGCACTAGCATATACCTCAGCATCAATCTCAGCCATTAAATGACCAAAAGCATACATAACATCATCATGACCATGAGATATAAATATACCCTTAATCCTCGATTTATTTTCTTTCAAATATGTAAAATCAGGAATAATATATTCAATTCCTAATTGTTCAGATTCGCTTGGATACTTTAAACCACAATCCACCACAAAAATATCACCATCAATTTCCACTAGATACATATTCTTGCCATCTTCATCAAGACCGCCTAGTGCCATTAAACGAACTTTTTGCACAAATTATATCCTCCTCGTAAATACTTAAATATTATATCAAAAAACAATAACTTAATTTAATTATCCTATCTTTGATTTGATACCTGCAAGTATAGATTTCTAACTATATTTTAGTTAAAACATTATTTATTCATCAACTTTAATACCATTTAAAGAGAAAGATAAAACCTGAGTTATCTTTACTTTAACTAAATCACCAACATTGATATTTTCACCAGTAAAGTTAACTAATTTATTTTCTGGTGTATAACCAGAATAAACATTCTCTTTCTTTTTAGAGATACCATCAACTAATACTTCAACTACCTTATCTTTAAATTTTTGATTATTCTTATTAGCGTAATATGCTACTCTTTCATTTAATCTTTGAAGTCTTTGTTCCTTAACTTCCATAGGAATTAAATCCTCCATAGTAGCAGCTGGTGTACCAGCACGTTTAGAATAAATAAAGGTAAAAGCATTATCAAATTCACAATGTTCTACTGCCTTAATAGTATCTTCAAACATTTCATCAGTTTCATTTGGAAATCCTACAATAATATCAGTTGTAAAACTAAAATTAGGTAGTTGTTTTTTTAATTTATCAAATAATGCCAAATATTCTTCACTAGTATATCTTCTATTCATTTTAGCTAAAATATGGGTATTTCCTGATTGAATAGGTAGATGTATATATGGCATGATATTCTTATTATTTTTAATTGCTTCAATCATGGCATCATTAAAGTTCCATGGATGAGATGTCATAAATCTAATTCTAGGAATGCCAGTCTTACTTACATCATTTAATAAATCCGCAAAGCCATAACCATTATCTAAATCATTACCATAGGCATTAACATTTTGTCCTAATAAACAAACTTCTTTATAACCTTGTTTTACTAATTCTTCTATCTCAAATAAGATATCTTCCTTTGCCCTACTACGTTCTTTTCCTCTAGTATAAGGAACTATACAATAGGTACAAAACTTATCACAACCATACATGATATTTACCCATGCTTTATGATTCATAAAACGAGTTACAGGAACATTTTCAATTATTTCACCCATCTTAGAATAAACTTCAACTTTTCTATCACGGGTATTGTATACATCATAAAGTAATTTTGGTAAAGAAGTAATATTATGAGTACCAAAAATAATATCAACTTGACGATATTTATCAACAATTGTTTTAATTGTTGACTCTTCTTGGCACATACAACCACCAACACCAATAATCAAATTAGGGTTATTAGTCTTTAATCTTTTTAAAGCACCGATTTCACCTAATACTTTTTCCTCTGCCCCCTGTCTTACTGCACAAGTATTGATGATAATAATATCAGCCTTTTCTTGACTATCACAATTTACATATCCTAAACTTTCTAATATTCCAGCAATGGTCTCAGAATCACGAACATTAGCTTGGCAACCATGAGTAATAATAAAATATTTCTTGTCTTTTCCTAGATTTGAATATTTTTCATCAACATTAAAAATTAGTCTATCACTAGATCCTTTTTGTCTTTTTCTAGCTTCATTTAAATTGGGTAATATATAATCTTTTTTCATACTCTTCTATTCTATAATAAAAAACCAGGATTACCTGGTTTTTTCAATTATTGTGAAATTGCTGAAACTGGACATGTTGCAACGCAAGAGCCACAGTCAATGCAAGAATCTTCCTTGCATACTGATTTGCCTTCATCATCTAATTCTAGAGATGCTGTAGGACAAACACCTGTACATGCGCCACAGCCGATACAAGCTTCACGATCGATTTTAACTGGCATATACAACCTCCTAAACTTGAAGTTATTATAACATATATTAAATAATGCAATTAGTCTTCTTTTTTAATTTCAATACCTAAGAAATCTAATTGATCTTGGTCAACTGTATTTGGAGCATCTGACATCAAATCATAAGCAGTTGCTGTTTTAGGGAAAGCAACAACATCCTTAATGTTATCAGTATCAGTTAGAATCATAATTAATCTTTCTAGACCAATACCAACACCACAATGAGGTGGAGCACCATATTCAAAAGCTTCTAGGAAGAAACCAAATTTTGCCTTAGCTTTTTCTGGTGTTAGACCTAAAGCATCAAATACTTTTGCTTGCATCTTAGAATCATGAATTCTTACTGAACCAGATAATAATTCATAACCATTTAATACTAAATCATAGGCACGTGAGTAACAATTTGCTTGATCTGTAGTTAATTTATCAATATCTTCATCTCTTGGTGCGGTGAATGGATGGTGAGCACTTACCCATCTATTTTCTTCTTCAGAATATTCATACATTGGGAATTCTGTAATCCATGCAAAGGCATATTTAGATTTATCAATTAAACCTAAATCTTCACCAAGTTTCTTTCTTACAGCACCTAAAGCAACTTCTGCAATATTCTTCTTATCAGCTACCATCAACAATACATCACCATTTTCAATATTTAAGGTATTCTTTAAATTATCCTTTTCATCTTGAGGTAAAGCATTATTCAACGAACCAGAGAATTCATTATTATCATATTTTAAATATGCAAGAGCTTTTGCTTTATAAATCTTTACAAATTCATTTAATTCATCAAATTTCTTTCTACTAAATTTACTTGTTGAATTCTTAACTAATAATGCCTTTATTGTTCCACCATTATTAACGCAATCTTTAAATACCGCAAATGAACTATCTTTAAATAAATCGCTTACTGTTTGCATTTCAAGTCCAAAACGTAAGTCTGGTTTATCACTACCATATTTATCCATAGCATCAACATATTTAATTCTTGGGAATGTTAAATCGTCAACACCTTTAACTTCCTTAAAGATAGCCTTCATTACTTTTTCAACTTCTGCCCAAATATCTTCTTCTGAAGCAAAAGACATTTCCATATCAATTTGAGTAAACTCAGGTTGTCTATCAGCTCTTAAATCTTCATCTCTAAAGCATCTAGCAATTTGGAAATATCTATCCATACCGCCAATCATCAATAATTGTTTAAATATTTGTGGTGATTGTGGTAAAGCATAAAATTTACCATGATATAGTCTAGAAGGAACTAAATAGTCTCTTGCACCCTCTGGAGTAGATTTAGCCAATATTGGTGTTTCAACTTCAACAAAGTCATCAGCATGTAAAACATTTCTGATAATTGTAGTAACCTTATCTCTAACTAATAGTTTCTCTTTAATTGGATTTCTTCTAATATCCAAATAACGATATTTTAATCTTAATTCTTCTAAGGCATCAGTTTCATCTGCGATAATCATTGGTGTTGTTTTAGCACTACTTAAAACAGTTAATTTATCACAAAGAACTTCAATTTCTCCTGTTTCAAGTTTTGGATTAGCTACTTTCTTTAAAGTAACTACACCTTCAACTTCAATAACATATTCATTTCTGATATCTTTTGTTAGATCAGAATGAGCTTCATCAAAAGTAATTTGCGTAATACCATATCTATCTCTTAAATCAATAAATACAATAGAACCAAGATTTCTTCTTTTAGAAACCCAGCCACACAACTTAACGCGCTTATCAACATCTTCTTTTCTTAATTGTCCACAAGTATGATCTCTATACATAATAATCCTCCATAAGTTGATCTATTCTTGATACTAATTCTTCTTTCTTAACATTTTCTTGAGCTTTTGTTAATGTATCTTTTAAAGTTATAGTATTTGTCTTTATTTCATCTTCACCAATAATTAACACAAATCTAGCATTCTTCTTTTCACTTGATTTAAATTGTGCTTTTAAAGAACGACCATAATAATCCATTTCCGTTATTAATCCATTTTCACGTAATAATTGACTTATTTGTAATGCATAATCAGCCTTATTATCTAGATTGATAACATAACAATCAATTTCTTTCTTATATTCATCAAATACCTTTTCGGCATCACATAATATTACCAATCTTTCTAGACCAATCGCAAAACCAATGCCACTTAATTGTGGTCCACCCATTTGTTTTACTAGATCGTCATATCTACCACCACCAAATATAGTAGCTTGGGAACCAGATTCACTATGAGTGCTAACAACTTCAAATACTGTATCAGTATAATAATCTAATCCTCTAACTAATCTATCATCAACAAAATATGGTATATTCATAGCTTCTAAATACGCTTTAACCTTTTCAAAATATTGACTAGCTTCTACACTTAGTTTCATCTTTGGAGCATTCTTAACAATATCAAGTTCATGATCCAACTTACAATCAAGTATTCTTAATGGATTTTTTTCTAATCTATTTTGACAATCTTGACATAACTGTTCTTTATAAGGAGCAAAGTAATCAATTAAATCTTGTTTATATTTTAGTCTTGATTCATTATCACCTAAAGTATTAATACATACCTTTATTGAATTTAATCCTATTGCTTTAATAAAGTTATAACCTAAAGCAATAACTTCAGCATCAATTAAAGGATTTTTATCACCAATACATTCAATACCCATTTGGGTAAATTGTCTTTGTCTACCCTTTTGAGGACGTTCATGTCTAAACATTTCCTCTATATAAGCTAATTTTAGAGGTAATTCACTATTGCCATATAGTTTATGTTCAATAACTGATCTTATAACACCAGCTGTACCTTCTGGTCTTAAAGTTAAAGAATCTTTACCATTTAAACTAAAGGTATACATCTCCTTAGTTACCATATCTGAAGTATCATTATCTTTTTTAAAGACACCGGTATACTCAAATACGGGAGTTTTAATTTCACTATATCCATATAAATCTAAAAATTGTCTGAATAAGTTTTCTAATTCATTAAATTTTAATAAATCTTCATTTAATAAATCATAAGTTCCCTTTACTGTTTGATACATATTTCCTCCAAAAATAAAACGTCCTTATCTAAGGACGTTAATAACGCGGTACCACCTTAGTTCATATTCAACATATGCCCTTAACTGTTAACGCCAGCAACGATCTACTTTTATAGATATCAAGGAAGTGTCACTTAATTACCATTGTGAAGTCTTGCACCATCTACTTCTCGCTTAAACTAGATAATTAATCAGTTTCCTTATCGAATTCATCCAAATTTTAGCATTATTTAATAGCTCTTTCAACAGAAATAACGCTTTCAACTTTTCTTAAATTAGACATAATTGTCTCTAAATGTTCTAAATCATTAACCATAATACTAATAGAAGTAGTTGCTGTTAAATCTTCACTATTAACAGTAGAATTTACTGCTGTTAAATTAGCCTTATATTGGGCAATAACAGTAACTAAATCAGTTAATAAATATGATCTATCCTTAGCATATATCTTAATATAAGCTTCATATTTAACTTCTGGCTTTTCAGGATCCCATTCAACATCAATTAAACGTCTTTCATTGGCAATATTAGGACAATTTGCTTTATGTACTTTAATACCCTGTCCCTTAGATACAAAACCAGATATCTTGTCACCATATACTGGTGAGCAACATGGAGCTAAGGTTATTTTCATAGATGTAACGCCCTTAACAATAACCCCCGATTTTGAACGTGTGTTTTCTTTACGTTCAGAATTCTTTTTAGTTATCTTACTTAGATAATCGGCATCTAATTCTTTCTTACCTATTTTAACTATCTTTTCTGATACTGTTTGTACTGATAAAGATTTACAGCCAATAGCATATAACATATCAGTATTAGTAGAGAATTGTAAACTTGAAGCAATCTTATCAAGATTCTTTTTTTCAAAAGTTTCTTCAATATTTATATCGTACTTCTTTAATTCTTCTTTTAATAAGTTTTCACCTAATTTAATATTCTCTTCTTTACTTTCTAATTCCTTCTTAACAAAATAAGCCTTAATTTTATTACGGGCATGATTAGATTTAACAATCTTTAACCAATCTTCTGAAGGAGAAGAGTTTTTATTAGTTTTTAGTTCTACTACATCACCAGTTTTTAATTGTGTATTTAATGGTACTAATACACCATTTACTACAGCACCAACAGTTTGGTTACCTACCTCTGTATGAATGCGATAAGCAAAGTCAATTGGTGTAGAACCATTTGGTAAATCAATAACCCTACCTCTAGGAGTTAAACAATAGATATTGGCATTGAATATATCATGAGTGATATCTGACATATATTCCTTAGCATCAGCTTCAGAATTATCCTCAAACGCCTTCAACCAGCTAAGTTCTTCCATCAACTTCTTTTGTGAACGCTTTTCACCCTCTTTATAAGACCAATGGGCAGCAATACCACGCTCAGCTATCTCATCCATTTCTTCAGTACGTATTTGTACCTCATAAATCCTACCATCAGGGCCAACAATGGTAGTATGTAATGACTGATAAAGATTCATTTTAGGCATTGCGATATAGTCTTTTAATCTACCAGGAATTGGCCTATATACCGCATGAATATAGCCTAATATTTCATAACAATTTGTTACAGTCTTAGTAATAATTCTAATTGCCAATAAATCTAAGATTTCATCAAAACGTTTATTCTTGGTAATCATTTTCTTATTTATAGAATATAAATGTTTAGATCTACCAAAAATTCTAAAAGGAATATTCTCTTGTGTTAAAACAATAGAAATATCCTTCATCATAATTTCTATTTGCGCATCTCTTTCGCTCTTTTTAGATTCTACTAAATGCGCAATCTCTTTATACTTTTCATTATCTAAGTAAGAGAATGCTAAATCTTCTAATTCATTCTTAATTTCCGCAATACCTAATCTATGTGCTATTGGTGCATATACTTCTAATGTTTCCTTTGCAATTCTCTTTTGTTTTTCAACAGGCATATAATTCAAAGTACGCATGTTATGTAACCTATCTACCAATTTAACTAGAATTACTCGAACATCCTTAGCCATCGCAATCAATATTTTTCGATGGTTAGCAGCTTGATATTCCTTTTCATCATTAAATTTTAAATTAGATATCTTAGATACAGCCTCTACAATGTTATATATATCTTCACCAAATAAAGAAATAAATTCTTCCTTAGATACATCACAATCTTCAATAACATCATGTAATAAACCAGAACAAATAGTACTTGGATCAGCCTTAAGTCTTGCCAGTTCATAAGCCACATTTAAAACATGCACAAAGTATGGTTCACCACTTTTACGTTTTTGATCTTTGTGCTTTTCATAGGCATATTCATAGGCCTTGTTGATAAAATCAATATCTTCTTTATTAGTAATATAGGTATTGATTTCAGCAAACAACTGTTCTTTAGTCTCTATTTGTCTTTTCATATATATGAGAAATCGAAGCAACGCTTCGATTTATTAGTACTTCATTGCCGCAAATACATCATAATTTGCGAGTTTTTCTCTTCCCTTTAAACCTTCAAGTTCAATAAGGAAGCCACATCCCACAACTTCACCGCCTAAACTTTCAATCATTTTAGCAGCTGCATCAACTGTACCACCAGTAGCAAGCAAGTCATCTACGATTAATACCTTTTGACCAGGTTTAATTGCATCCTTATGCATCTCTAAAGTATTAGTACCATATTCTAGAGAATATTCTAGAGAAATAGTTTCACGTGGTAGTTTATTTGGTTTTCTAACAGGAACAAAACCAATTCCTAACTCATGTGCTACAGGACAACCAAAAATAAAGCCTCTAGATTCTGGGCCAGCAACAACCTCAGCACCAACCTTTTTAGCGTACTCAATAATCAAGTCACAAGCATATTTAAATGCTTCGCCATCAGCCATTAATGGAGTTATATCTCTAAATAGGACACCTTCTTGTGGATAATCAGGGATACTAGCAATGTAATCATATAAATTCATAAAAATTCACCTCGAACAAATCAATTATATATAAACTAAAGTAAATCTTCAATTACAAAATTTCTTACTAAATTCATTGATTTTTAAACTCAAAATTAATAAACTAAAAGTGTACATACATATTGTACACACTAGGAGGAATTATGCTTACAACTCGTGTTTTTAAAAATGGTAATAGTCAAGCACTAAGAATACCACAAGAATTACGCACTGAAGAGAATGAATATTGTATAAATAAAGTCGGTGAAATTTTTATTGCCTATCCCGCAAAAGATCCATGGTCTCCAGTTCGCAAAGTAATTGGTACTTTTTCACAAGATTTTATGTCAGATAGGAAGGAACCTACTTGGGATGATGTAAATGAAAAGGAGGAATTTTGATGTATCTTTTAGATACTAACATCTGTATCTACTTCATGAAGAATCAATATCCTTTACTTTCACAAAAGATTCTTTTGCATAAGCCATCTGAATTATATCTTTCAAGCATCACTGTTTTTGAACTAGAATATGGAGTTGAAAAAAGTAATTGGATAAAACAAAATCGCGAAAAATTAGCTATGTTTCTTGCGCCATTCAATATCTTACCTTTTGCGGTTGATGATGCTATTTTAGCTGGAAAACTACGCGCATATCTACAAGCTCAAGGCACGCCTATTGGACCTTATGATATACAAATCGCAGCACAAGCTTTATCTAAAAACTATACATTAATTAGTCATAATGTTAAAGAATTTAAACGTGTACCTAATTTAAAAATAGAAGATTGGCTTTACTAAAGTAAATCTTCAATTACAAAACTTAGTTTACCTTTGTGATAGTTATCTTCACTAACTCTACCTATCATGTAATCAAATTCCTTATAAATAAAATCAGAATTAAAACTGATAGCACTTAAATCATTATTGATGATAAATTTAGGATATTTATTTGAAATAACAAATTTTGATTGATATTTATTATTTAAAGCAATTAAAGGTTCAATAAATCCTGTACCAAAGGGTCTTAAACTATCAATATCTTCTATTAATTGCTTATTAACATTATCCGAATCTAGATATAATACATCCTTAGTTACTTCTTCATATTTAATAGGATGTTTTTTTATATATTCTTTAAATAAAGCATAATTATCTTTTGATATAGTTAAACCAACTGCTTGACCATGTCCACCAAAATTTTTAAATAAGTCCTTACAACCATATAAATATTCATATAGATTAAAACCAGCCGATGATCTTCCTGAACCTTTTAATTCATCATTGATAATTGAAAATACTATAGTTGGTTTACCATAATTGCTCAATAATCTATTGGCAACTAAACCACATAAACCTTCTTTAAAAGATTCATCCGCAAGTATAAAAATATTATCATTAATATCAACTTGAGAAATTGCTTTTTCATACATGGAATTAGAATAATCTTTTCTTGCCTTATTAATATATTCTATCTTGTCAAAATATTGTAAACATTCATCATCACTTGCGAGTAAATATTTAACTACATAATTGACATTCATATATTCATCTAAGCGTGATACAGCATTAATCTTAGGGATAACATTAAATTGTATTGATTGATAACTAACACTATTTTTACCTAATAAATAATTAATAGCACTTATATTTCCACATTTAATAATCTCTAACATCTTTTTAATAAGATAACGATTATAATTAAAAACTCTTACCATATCAGCTAGGGTTGCTAGACCACCATATAAATCATTAAATTCATCATATTTAAAACTATTAGCCAATAAACAACATAATCCACCAGCACACATATCAGCATACTTTGTATCAAACATATTGGCATGTAATAAGCATTGACATTCTGGTTCTTCTAGATATTCATGATGATCAATTATAAATACTTTGATACCATATTCCTTGCATAGTTTTAAACTATCTGTTGCTACTACACCATTATCAACACAAATTAAACAAGTAAAATTATTATCTTTAGCATTATTTACTATTTCATTATTTAAACCATAACCTTGTTTTGATCTAGAAGGAATATAAT
>CAVDLK010000020.1:0-11707 GCA_963609745.1 Erysipelotrichaceae bacterium
AAAAAAAAAAAAAACTGGTAATGATAAGCCAGTTAGAGAATATGTATTAAATAATAAGACTACTCAAAGATATATTAAGAGATTAATTAGTTATTTAGATTTTAATTTTAAAGAATATGATAAGGGTGAAAAGCGACATTTAATGGTTTGTGTTGGTTGTACTGGTGGTCAACATAGATCTGTTACTATCGCTAATTATTTGTATTCCTATTATAAGGACAAATATATGTGTTATATAAAGCATAGGGACATTAAAAAATGAAAAATGTAGTAGTTATAGGTGGTGGACATGGCTTGTCTACCATTTTAAAGGGTATAAAGAAAATAGATGATATTAATATCTCGGCTATTGTTACGGTAGCTGATGATGGTGGTTCTACGGGAAGGATTAGACAACGTTATTCAATTCCGGCAATGGGCGATATTAGATCGGTATTGCTTGCCTTATCACAGAGTGATTATTTCTTACAAGAACTTATGAACTATCGTTTTGAGGGCAATGATAATACTGATATTTCAGGCCATTCTTTAGGGAATCTAATTCTTACTGCTTTAACAAATATTTCTGGTTCTTTTGATGAGGCAATTAAGATAATTGCGGATTTATTAAAAGTAAAGGGTAAGATTATTCCTAGTACCTTACAATATACTAGTCTATATGCCACGATGGATGATGGCACTAAGGTTAAGGGTGAAAATAATATACCTAGTTTGATACATAATATTGATACTGTTTTTTATCAAGATAAAGTTAAGGCAAATCCTGAGGCAATTGAGGCAATTAATAATGCGGATTTGATAATTTATGGTATTGGTTCTTTATATACTTCAATTCTTCCTAATACTATTATTTGGGGTATATCTAAGGCTTTGCAGAATAGTAAAGCAACAAAAGCATATTTAGTAAATTGTATGACTCAATCAAATGAGACTTATAACTATGATTTAAAAGATCATTTAGATGCTTTTGAAAAGCATCATACACCTGTGGATTTAGTAGTTATTCATAATAATGAGATACCAAAGCAAATCTTGGATAGATATGCACGTTCTAATTCTATTGAGGTTAAGAATAATGGTAATTGTGATAAGAAAATATTGGAGTATGACTTATTAACATTCGAAGATGGTTTAGTAAGGCATGATAGCGATAAGATAAGAAAATTGGTGGAGAGTTTGTTGTAATGTCTTTTACTACTGTCATTAAACAAGAAATAGCCAATACTAAATTAGAGGAACATTGTGAAAAAGCACAATTAAGTGCTTTAATACAACTCACAAGTTCTTTAAAGATAAATTCTGGTAATTTGGGAATTTTAGCTAGAACAGAAAGTCCAACAACAGCTAAAAGAATTATTTTTTTATTGAAAGATTTATATAAGGTTGATACTAAGTTACAGATTGCGAAAAAGACTAATCTAAAGAAGAATAATGTTTATACTATAGAGATATCAAAGGATGGTAAATCAATTCTTGAAGATTTAGGTTTATATTCTAGTAGAGGATTATTGTCTCGTCCTTCATATGAATCTAAATTAGTAAGTAAAGATTGTTGTGCTAAAGCTTATCTTGCGGGTGCTTTTTTGGCTTATGGAACTTGTAATAATCCTAGTAAAACAAATTATCATTTAGAAATAAGTTTAAATGAAAAATCTAATGCCTTATTTTTAATTAAAATAATATCTCGTTTTAATATTGAAGCTAAGATCGTGGAAAGAAGAAATAGATTTGTGGTTTATATGAAAAAGGCTGATTATGTTTCAGATTTCTTAGCTATTATTGGCGCTAATAATGCACGTTTAGATTTTGAGAATGAAAGAATATCTAGAGATATGAAGAATTCATTATCAAGAATAGATAATTGTGAGATTGCCAATGAGGTTAAAACAATTAAGGCCGCTAATAGCCAATTAGAATATATTAATAAGATAAAACAAGCTGGTAAATATGATAAATTGCCAGAAAGATTAAAGAATGTTTGTGAACTTAGAATTAAATATCAAGATTATTCTTTATTAGAACTATGTGATGCATATCAAAAAAATTATGGTGATGTGGTATCTAAATCAGGTATGAAGCATCGTTTAAATAAGATACAAGAAATTGCGGAGAATATAGATGAAAAAGACAGTATTAATTAGCGGAGCATCTAGTGGAATAGGTAAAGAATTAGCAATCGAGTTTTCTAAAAAAGGATATAAGATACTCATGGTTGCTAGAAGAGAAGAATTATTAAAGCAACTTAAAGATGAGTTAATTGATGCATATCATAATGAAGTTGATTATTTTGTATGTGATATAAGTTCAAATACAAAGGCAGTATATGATTATTGTCATGATAATAATATTACAGTTGATATCTTAGTAAATAATGCTGGTTATGGTGATTTTGGTAGGTTTATTGAATCTGATTTAGATAAAGATTTAGGCATGATTGAATTAAATAATAAGGCTTTAGTTGCTTTAACATATTATTTTATTAAGGATATGAAAGAAAATGCTTATGGTCATATATTGAATGTTGCAAGTGTTGCTTCATTTATGCCAGGACCATATATGGCGGTATATTATGCTAGTAAGGCCTTTGTTTTATCTTTCTCTATGGCTTTAAGACAAGAATTAAAGAAAGATAATATTAAAGTATCTGTATTATGTCCAGCACCTACAAAGTCTGATTTTTGGAAGGTTGCTAATGGCGAAACAACAATGGTTTATAACAATATCTTCGCAAGAACTACTAATCAAGCTGCAAAATCTGGCATAAGGGCAATCGAAAAGAATAAGGCCTTTGTTATTGATGGTGTTCAATATAAGATATTGATGTGTCTTGTTAAAATCCTTCCTATAGAGTTAACAAGTAAGATTGTTGGCTATATACAAGCAAAAACAAAGAAAAAGGTTTAGATCTTTTTATAAATATCGATAATAAATGAAAAATTAATACTTAATTCTTTAATGTTATTAAGTTTTTCTTTATCTTTTAAGGAACTAGTATTGTAGTATGGTGTCATCATAAATAGATTATTAATATCTTCATTATTTAATAATGCTTTATTATTTATCTTAATATGTTGGTCAATTACTAAGCCTGGTATTTCAATATCTTCTACCTCGTTTAGATATGGTTTATCATATAATGCTTGTTTTAATTCATATAGATGATATTCATCAGGTTTTACTAATACGAAATTGCCATCATCTTTTAATAATCTTAATACTTCCTGTTTAGCTACTGGCGCAAAGATAGTAATTACCTTATCGGCACATTTATCTTCTAGAGGATTGTGAAAAATAGAATTTAATAGATAAATAGTATTTGAATCATTTCTAGAAGCATATTTTAATCCTTGTTTAGATAAATCAATACCAATTTTATCCTTGCATATAAATTTAGAAGTATAGTATCCTTCCCCACATGCTAGATCAACTAATGTATCATCTTCTTTTAATAAGGAATTTATTTTTTCTAATAAGAAGTGATAATAACCTTTATTTAAAAAATTAGTTCTAGCTTGAATCATTTGCGGATTATCGCCAGTATTTTGTGAATTATGCATATTAAGATTAATATATCCTTGTCTTGCGATATCAAAACTATGATTGTTAATACATTTATAAGTATTATCAACTTTATAGAGAATGTTTCTACATTTAGGACATAAAATATTCATATCATTATTTTAATATAATGTACTATAATATTCATATGGCAAAGAAGGGTTTATTAATCGTATATAGTGGTTTATCTGGAGTTGGTAAGGGCACCATCTTAAAGCAGCTTTTACCTATGGAGGATTTGAATCTAGCATATTCTATTTCTATGACAACTAGAAAACCTAGACCAGATGAGGTTGATGGTGTTAATTATTTCTTTGTTTCTAAAAAGGAATTTAAACAAGCAATATTAAAAGGTGAGTTATTAGAACATGCTCGTTTTGTAGAGAATGATTATGGTACTCCAAAAGATTATGTAGAGAAGATGCGTAATGAAGGAAAGAATGTTGTTTTAGAGATAGAGATTCGTGGTGCTAAACAAGTTCTTAAGAAATGTCCTGATGCTTTATCAATTTATATTGTTCCACCTTCAATAGAAGTACTTGAACAAAGAATTCGTGAAAGAGGTTCAGAAGATGAGGAAACTATCATGAAGCGAATTGCTAAGGCAAAAAGGGAAATGAAAGAAATTGATGTCTATGAACATGTAGTATGTAATGATAAGTTAGATGATGCAGTTCAAGAAATCAGAAATATTATCTTAGAGGAAATGAACAAGTAGTTCATTTTTTTCTTCATATATCTATATTAAAATATAGTTAAGAAGTAAATTAGGTGCAAGATTATGTTTTTTATGTTTGGAATTTATAGTGATAAGAAGGAATTAAACCATACTCAGACTACTATATGTGATGCTTGTGGTAGTTATGGTAGATTTGATGTATTTATGACTTATACTGTCTTATCTTTATTTTTGATTCCGTGTTTTAAATGGAATAAGCATTATTATGTTCAAATGACTTGTTGTGGAACATTATATGAATTAGATGCAGATATTGGCAAGGCCATAGCAAGTGGTGAATATGTTGAAATTAAAAAGGAGCATCTAACAAAAATAAATCAAGGTTATCACAATATTTATAAACATTGTGCAAATTGTGGTTATGAAACAGATGAGGATTTTGAGTATTGTCCAAAGTGTGGAACAAAATTTTAACGAGGAGAAATTTAAATGAATGAAACATTAAAGGTATTAGAGTCAAGAAGAAGTTGTCGTAATTTTAAGCCAGATATGATTAAGCAAGAGGATTTGGATGCAATAATCAAAGCAGGTACCTACGCACCTTCTGGTATGGGTAGACAAAGTTCTATTATAATTGCTGTTACTAATCCTGAAAAAGTTAAGGAATTGTCAAAGGCTAATGCAGCAATTATGGGTTCTGATAAAGATCCGTTTTATGGCGCACCAGTTGTATTGATAGTATTGGCTAATAAAGCAATTCCTACATATAAGTATGATGGTTCTTTAGTTATGGGTAACCTTTTAAATGCAGCAGAAAGTTTAGGCCTAGGAAGTATTTGGATTCATCGTGCTAAGGAAGTATTTGAATCAGATTTTGGTAAAAATCTGTTAAAAGAATTAGGAATTGAAGGTGACTATGAGGGTATTGGTAATTGTGCACTAGGTTATAAAGCAGAGCCTTCTAAACAAGCTACAGTAAGAAAAGCTGATTATGTATATTACATCAAATAAGATATATGAATAAATTATCAAAATTTGGTATCAGTTCAGCAGGTCTTCATATCATTGCCATGGCATTTATGCTTATGGATCATCTTTGGGCAACACTTTTACCTGGTCAAGAATGGTTAACATGTGTGGGTAGGATTGCTTTCCCTATATTTTCTTTTTTAACTGTGGAAGGTTATTTTCATACTCATGACTTTAAAAAATATTTATTACGTTTATTTATTTTTGCTTTAATCTCTGAAATACCTTTTAACTTAATGTGTGGTGGTACATTCTTTTATCCAATTCATCAAAATGTAATTTGGACATTTCTTATAGGTTTATTAGGTATTCATTTAATGGAGACTGCACATAAAAAATATAATGTTTGGATTTATGCCCTTATTGCCTTTTTTGTTTGTATGGCAGGACTAGTGATAGGAACATTATGTATGGTAGATTACTATGGTCCTGGTGTATTAATGGTATTTGCTTTCTATTTTTTCCATGGCAAAAAATGGTGGTGTCTATTAGGGCAAATACTTTCTTTATATTGGATTAATGTTGTTTTATTGGGAGGCCTTATATATACCATAAATTTATTTGGTGTAAAGATTGAATTTTATGAACAAGGCTTAGCGTTATTAGCGCTAATTCCTATTTGGCTATATTCTGGTAAAAAGGGTTTGCATAGTAAATTTTTTCAATATTTCTGTTATAGTTTTTATCCAGGGCATATGATTATTCTTGTGCTTATATTGAATTTAATAAATCGATAGAATTGAAATAATTTCTACTTAAACTGATATATTTGAATGTTTTATAGAATTTATTGAAATATTTTTTTGTATTTAGAGTATTATAATTAAGGAAATAGATGCAAAACCAAGGGGGAAATATGGATAAGGTAAGAGTCATTGAGGTGAAGCAATCTGTGTTCGCTAATAATGATAAACAAGCGAATTTGCTTCGAACAATGCTTAAGGAAAAGAAGACTTATTTATTAAATGTTATGTCTTCACCAGGTTCAGGTAAAACAAGTACTCTTGTTAGGACAATTAACTTATTAAAGAATGATATTAGGATTGCTGTAATGGAAGCAGATATTGATTCTGATAAGGATGCAAGAACAATTGTTAGTGAAACAGGTGTAGATTCAATTCAAATTCATACTGGTGGTATGTGCCACTTGGATGCTGATATGACTAGACAAGGCATTGAAGAATTAAAAAGTGATTATGATTTAATTATTTTGGAAAATGTTGGTAATCTAGTTTGTCCAGCTGAATTTGATACAGGGGCATGTAAATCAATTAATATCTTGTCAGTTCCTGAGGGAGATGATAAACCTCTAAAATATCCATTAATGTATGAGGTATGTTCATTAGTATTAATTAATAAAATTGATGTTCTACCTTATTTTGATTTCAATCTTGATAAATGTAAGGAATATATTGCCAGAAGAAACCCTAACTGTAAGGTGCTAGAGGTAAGTGCTAAGACAGGTGAAGGAATAGATGAATTTGCATCTTGGTTAAAGAAAGAAGTTACAGACTGGAAGGAGTAAAAAAATGTCAGAAGTAACCAATAAGGCTCCACGTGAGAAAATACTTGCTTTAGGTAAGAAGATTACCGA
Source organism: Erysipelotrichaceae bacterium (assembly GCA_963609745.1). Lineage (GTDB taxonomy): Bacteria > Bacillota_I > Bacilli_A > Erysipelotrichales > Erysipelotrichaceae > Colivicinus. Next base: position 6,861 of record CAVDLK010000020.1, read on the forward strand.
TGTTGCCAAACACAAACTAGGTAAGGTAACAGTAGAAGATCCAGAATATTGGGGTCTAGAAGGATTAATTAGTGATGAGATGGCTGATGTAGCATTGAAGATGAAACTACGTACGCCATATACTTTTAAGGAATTAAAGGAACTATGTCCTGAGGTTGATGAGGCTAAATTACAATCTTTATTAGATGAAATGTCTTATATAGGCTTACTAGAATATGATTATGGTTATCATTATGATCATAATGGCCGTACTGCTCCTCAATCTGAAAGAAGATATATTTTACCAATGTTTGTTCCTGGTTCTGCTGAATTATTCAATATGGAAGAAGATGCTAATGAGAACAATAATCGTTTAAAGGAACATCCAGAAGTTGCAAAGTTCTTTGAAAGAATGACATATCTTCCATTAGATGGCATTACACAAATGGTTCCTCCTGGAGGAGCTGGTGTTGGTATGCATGTAATACCTGTTGAAAAAGCAATTTCTATGGAAAATAAGAAATTGGATTTAGAACAACTTTCTTATTGGTTAGATAAATATGAAGGTCATATCGGTGTAGGCCAATGTTCATGTCGTGCTAGCCGTGCTGCATTAGGTGAAGGTGTGGCAGATGATGCATGCAGTTGGTGTATCGGTGTTGGTGACTTCGCGGATTATTGTCGTGAAACTGGTAAGGGACACGATATTACTAAGCAAGAAGCTCTAGATATCTTAAAGAAGGCTGAAGATTTAGGCTTTGTTCATCAAGTAACAAATATTGATGGTGAAAACAAAATCTTTGGTATTTGTAACTGTAATGTTAATATTTGTAATGCTCTTCGTACTTCACAATTATTTAACACACCAAATATGTCAGCTAGTGCTTATCGTGCTAAAGTTGATGCGCAAAAGTGTGTTGCTTGTGGTAAGTGTGTTGAAGTATGTCCTGCTGGTGCAGTTAAACTTGGCCAAAAATTATGTAAGGCTGATGGTTCAATGATTAAATATCCTCGTCATGAACTTCCTGATGCAGTTAAGTGGGGCAAGGATAAATATGATGAAAATTATCGTGATAACAACCGTATTAACTGTTATGATACAGGAACTGCTCCTTGTAAAACAGCATGTCCAGCTCATGTATCAGTACAAGGTTATTTAAAGAAGGTTGCTCAAGGAAAATATGATGAAGCTTTAGCTTTAATTAAAAAGGATAATCCATTCCCAGCAATTTGTGGCAGAATTTGTAATAAGCGTTGTGAAGATGCTTGTACTAGAGGAACAATTGATAGAGCTGTTTCTATTGATGCAGTTAAGAAATTTGTTGCTGATTTAGAGTTAAAAGAAGAAAATCGTTATATACCTCCAGTTTTAGTAGCTGCTTCTCCATCTAGAATCAATAAGATTGAAAGATGGCCACAAAAGATTGCTATTATTGGTGCTGGTCCTGCAGGATTGAGTGCTGCTTATTATCTAGCAACTATGGGTTATATTCCAACAGTATTTGAAAAGAATGAAAAACCTGGTGGTATGATGCGTTATGGTATTCCTTCATATAAACTTGAAAAGGATGTTATTGATGCTGAAATCGATGTAATCAAAAAACTTGGTGTTGAATTTAAGTGCGGTGTTGAAGTAGGTAAGGATGTAACAATTGCAGAATTAAAGAAGCAAGGTTATAAGGCTTTCTATATCGCAATAGGTTGCCAAGGTGGCAGATATCCAGGTGTTGATAATGATCATGCTGATGGTACAACAATTGCTGTTGATTTCTTAAAACAAGCTTATGAAAATCAAAATCAAAAGATTGATGGTGATGTTGTAGTTGTTGGTGGTGGTAATGTTGCAGTGGATTGCGCAAGAACTGCTCATCGTTTTAGTCCTAATAAAGTAAGTATGTTTGCTTTGGAATCTAGAGAGACAATGCCAGCAAGCAAGGAAGAAGTTGCTGAAACTTTAGCTGAAAATATCGAAATTAATAACTCTTGGGGTCCAAAAGAAATTAAGGTTGATGAAAATAATCATGTAGTAGCTGTAGTATTTAAGAAATGTACAGCAACCATTGTTGATGGTAAGTTCAATCCTCAATATGATGAAAATGAAACAATGGAAGTTAAGGCAGATAAGGTTATCTTCGCTATTGGTCAAACTATTGTTTGGGGCAATATGCTTGAAGGAACTAATGTTAAATTCTGGCATGGAAATTATCCAGTTGCAGATGAATTAACTTATCAAACAGATGATGAAGATATCTTTGTTGGTGGTGATGTTTACACTGGTCCTAAATTTGTCATTGACGCCATTGCTCAAGGTCACGCAGCAGCTGAAAGATTACACAGACATGTACATGAAGGCGCTAGTCTTACAATTGGTTTAAATAAGCGTAAATTTGTTGAACTAAATAAGAATGATATTAAGATTGGCGATTATGATCATGCTCCTAGACAAACAGAAGGTCTAAAGGGTATTGAAAATCCTGATATGTCATTTAAAGACAATCGTTTAACTTTAACTGAAGAACAAGTTAAGATTGAAACTAGTAGATGTTTAGGTTGTGGCGCTAGTGTTGTTGACCCTCATAAATGTATCGGTTGTGGTCTATGTACAACTAGATGTGAATTTGATGCTATCCATTTAAATAGAACTCATCCAGAAGCAACAACTATGATTAGGGCTGAAGACAAGTTTAAGGCAATTCTACCTTATGCTGCTAAGCGTGCTGTAAAGATTGCATTACATATTAAGCCAAAAGAAGTTGATGACTAATGCATGAATTAGGCGTAGTATTTTATGTCATAGATGAATGTCAAAAAATTGCTGTTGACAATAAGGCTAATCATATTAATTCAGTAACTATTGAACTAGGGACAGTAAGCGGAGTTATTGATAAATATTTAGTTGATTGTTGGAATTGGGCAGTTAATAAACATGAAAATATGACTAATTGTGAGTTAAAGATTGAGAAAATCACAGCAATTACTCATTGTGAAGATTGTGGTAATGATTACAACACAATTGTGTATGGAAAGGTTTGTCCATATTGCAAGAGTTCTAATACCTACTTATTGCAGGGTAATGAATTTACCATAAAAGAAATGGAAGTTGAATAACTTATAAAGAAGGCAAGTCTATATGATTTGTCTTTTTTTGATGAGCGTTTCTTTGCGATATACTATTAAATGTAAATGAATAATAAGTGGTTTAGATTAGATACAGCTGGTTTAATATTTCCGGCAGTTATGAATAATAAATGGAGCAATTGCTTCCGTTTATCAGCAACCTTAAAACAAGATATTGATCATGAGGTATTACAAGTTGCGGTAAATGATTTAAAGGATCGTTTTTCGTCAATGTATGTTTCACTTCATAAAGGTTTATTTTGGAATTATCTAGAAAGCATTAAAGGACAAGTTAATGTACAAATGGATTATGCTTATCCTTTGACTTATATGAGTAAGTCACAACTTAAAAAATCTTGTATAAGAGTCTTTTATTATAAAAATAGAATAGCTGTAGAATTTTTTCATTCTATAACCGATGGAACTGGTGGCAGAATTTATTTATGTTCTCTTGTTGGCCATTACCTAAAATTAAAATATGGAATTGATTTTGCATATAATTCATTAGTTATAGATCCTAATACTAAAATAACAGCGGAAGAGATTGAAGATAGTTTTTATAAAAATACTTGTGATGTTCAAGCAAACAGAGATAAACAGGAAGCATATCATTTAAATGGTGAGTCTTTAGATGATGATTTTAACATTTTAACAAGCGCTATCATACCTACTGATATTTTAGTTAATAAGGCACATGAATATGATTGTACTGTTACAGCTTTTCTTTGTGCTGTTATGGCTAAATCATTAATTGAAATTCAAAATGAAGAGGTTTATAAAAAACATCAAAAGCCTGTTAAAATAACTGTTCCTATCAATCTAAGAAAACTATATAATTCAAAAACACTTCGCAATTTTGTTTTAACTATTTATCCTGGTGTTGATCCTAGAAAAGGTGACTATACTTTAAGAGAATTATGTGATAGTTTTAAACATCAAATTGCTTTTTTAGCTACTAAGCAAAATATGGCAGCAGAAATAAGTTCTAATACTATACCACAAGAGATTCCTTTGATTAAGATTGCACCACTTTCAATTAAGCATTTTGTCATGTCTATGGTATATAACTCTACCGCAGAAAAATGTGGCAGCATAACATTGAGTAATTTAGGAAATACTCAATTGCCTAAGGAATTATATGATTATATAGATTATTTAGAATTTGTTATTGGTGTTCAAAAATCATATTCTAATAATTGTGCTGTTATTTCTATGAATAATAAAACTTGTATCAATATGATTAGAACAATTAAGGAACCAGAATTGGAAAGATTATTTTTTACTAATTTAGTTAAACTTAATATACCAGTTAAGATTGATTGTAATAGGGGGTAGTTATGTATTGTGTTAAATGTGGCGTTGAATTAAAACAAGGAGTTAATGTTTGTCCATTATGTCATACAAAAATGAATTTTGAGGAATTTGATATAAAAGAAACATCATATTCCAATTTATTACCTAAGAGAAAAAATCCTAATTTAGCTTTTGCTTCTATTTTTACTTTATTGTCATTAATTACTTGTATTACAACAATGGTTATATGTTTTAATATTTACCATAAATTATCTTGGGGTGGATACGTAATAGCATCTGTTGCATTATTCTATATTATATTTATCCTTCCACTTTGGTTTACTAGATTATCACCAATTGTTTTTGTGTGTTTTGATTTTGTATCTATAGCCTTACTTCTTTTCTATATATGTATTAAAACTAGTGGAAAGTGGTTCTTTAGTTTTGCTTTACCAATT
>CAVDLK010000020.1:11717-13516 GCA_963609745.1 Erysipelotrichaceae bacterium
GTTTTTTCATTATTGGTGGTCTTATCATTGCTTTAGGTTTATTTTGTATATTAATAGAATTATTTGAATGTATAACATTTAATACTAAAATGTTTACTTGGTCATTATATGTTGTTGCTTCAACATCGGTATTTGGTTTATTTTTGATTTTATGTGGATTAATTAAGCCTCTTAGAGAAAGTTTAAGTAAGAGATTTTATATTTGATTATGTTAAATAGAAAAGCCGATATGTTAAGATTATTAAGATGAGTGAGAAGAAAAACAAAATAGGTCAGGATTTTACATTTTGGGGGTTAGTATTTTTTGTACTACCTTCTTTTTTTACTAATCTATTGGCGCAATTATTTAAGTCGTTAGATGACGCTTTATTTATTTCACGTTATGTAGGTGCAACAGCTTTGGGTGCCATAAGTTTACTTAATCCTTTATCAAGCGCACAAATGGCTTTTGAGCATCTATTTTCACTTGGATCTTCTAATATCTCTGCCAAATTAATGGGTGAAGGAAAGCAAAATGAAGCAAAGAAAGTATTCACAAGAATTTGTATTACTTCTGTAGTATTTGCCAGCGTATTTGCTTTGTTTATAAATATATTTTCTAAACAAATTTTATTATTCTTAGGTGCTGATGAAGAAATGATGTATTATGCAACTACGCAATTAAGATTTGTTTTTTCAATTGCACCTATTGCTATGCTTAATCGAGTATTTAGTTGTTATTTTTCAACAGCGGGAAAGCCAAAAATGGGATTATATTGTTCAATAATTAATGGTGTATTTAATATTGGACTAGATATTGTCTTAGTTGCTTATTTAAAAATGGGTGTTGTAGGAGCATGTATTGCCACTGTTGCTGGAGAAGTATCGGTATTTATTTTTGGTTTAGTATTTTTTATTAATAGAAAAAATGAAATTCATTTTGTAAAGGTAAGTGAGGGTTTTATTTCAACATCTTTACAGAGTTTCAAATATGCCTTACCTCAATGTTTAAATACGATATCATTTGCGATTACTAGTTATATAGCTAATATCATGATTTTAAAGGTTATTGGTTCTATTGGTATTTCTGCTAATGCAGTGGTAACTGATGTTAGAAAAATTTTAACTTCAGGATTAATCGGTGTTTCTGTTTCAATGTGTCCAGTTGTTGCTTACAATGTTGGTAGTAGACAAACAGAAAAATTAAAAAAGATTATCAATCATTTTATTAAGATGTGGGCCATCGGTTCTGTATTGATTACGAGTATCGGTCTTTTATTAAGAAAGCCATTAATATCATTATTCTTAGCAGACAACACTCCTAGTGAATTCTATGATTTAACTTTTGAAGCAATGACTATTGAAATGTTTACTACCCCATTCTCATCAGGTAATATTGCGGTTAATAGATTATTTATTGCTTTAGGTAATGCAAGAATTGCGACTATTTCTTCAATATTTAGAAACTTAATAAGTAAGTCAATAATGTTTATACTTTTACCTAATTTATTGGGGGCTATTGGTATTTGGTTATCTGTACCAATTAGTGAATTGTGTGCCTTTATTTTATGTGTCTACTTATTAGTTATAAATGCTGATAACTATGGTTATGGTAAAAGTGGCAATGCTTATTTAATACATAAATAAATTATTTATATAAATCATCCAAATTATATTGAATAATATTATCATCAATATTTTCAACAAAACCATTTTTACTGAAGAATCCATATTTATAACAATCTAGATTAGTTTTTTTAACTTGTTCTAATTCTTTATTTATCAATTGTTCGTCTAACTTTTTTTCTTTATATTTGCAT
>CAVDLK010000021.1:0-12852 GCA_963609745.1 Erysipelotrichaceae bacterium
TCATATAAGTGATATTAAAAAATTCATACGTTGTGGAAGATATTATTTTTTAAATATAAATGAAAATAATGCTTTTAAGCCATATTTAAGAACTGATGAATCCATGGATGAGTTAATAACTAAATATTTATGCAAAGATGAAGAATGCTTTATTGGTGTTAAAAATGATCCTAAAGAAAGATTTTTAAATGAGATAGATAATTATAATTGGTTTTGTCGTCCTAGATTGATGGATGGTGAATTAAGAATTAATATTCCTTTTATTCATCGTAAGAATGATGTTTATGATTTATACTTCACATATTTCAAAACAACAACAAAGAGTTTTGATGAAATAACAATTTCAATTAGTAAACAAATATTTGAAAAATATGGTTTTAAAATAGACAACATTTATTTAATTTATCTTAATCCTAAATATATTAGTAATGGTGTACTTGATGTAAATGAATTATTTATTACTACTGATAAATATAGGGAAGAAGTATTAAAAGAATATATTGAGAATAATTATATAGATTATAGTGTTTATATTAAGGAATTAGAGAATAAAACAATTGTTGATTTTCCTAGTAAGAAATGTAAATATTGTAGATTAAATGGTATATGTGAATATTATGATTCATGTTTTCCTAATGAATCTAAATTAGAAGATGATAGCATCTTAACTTTAGCTTCTAGTCAATATAAGAATGATATGTATGAAGATGGTATTAAATATTTAAAGGATGTTGATATAAAAAGATTAGAGGGTAATAAGGTACAATATGCCCAAATTATGGCTGATAAAAATGGTGGGATTTTTATTGATAAGGTAGCTTTAAAACATTTCTTAGATAAATTATCAATAAGACCTATTTCTTTTATTGATTTTGAATGGGATTCTTTTTTAATACCTCCATATAAGGGTATGAAACCTTTAAGTGTTTTATGTTTTGAATATGCTTTATATTATATTGATGAAAATGGCAAAATTGAACATCGTACATTTGTAGGAACTCATGATTGTCGTAAGGAATTTATAGATGGTCTTAAGATGCATTTACCTAAAGAAGGGCCAATTCTTGCATATAATGCAGAGGGCGCAGAAAAGTTAAGATTAAAGGAATTGGCTGATATATATCCTGAAGATAAAGATTTTTTAGATGGTATTGTTGATAGATTTGTTGATTTGGCAACACCTTTTATCGAAGGAATGGTTTACGATGTAAGGATGCAAGGAAACTATACTTTGAAAAAATTAGTAGACATATGTTCTGATTATTCATATAAGAATTTAGATATATATGATGGAATGGAAGCTGTATACAATTGGAGGGACGTCGATAAGGGAAGTGACGATGGTCAAAGGATAGTAGACAACCTAAAGGAATATTGTAGCTTAGATGCATATGGTTTATTTTTAGTATATAAATGGTTGGTTGAACTCATAGTTGAGTCTAAATAAATGCAAAAAGGAGGTAGACTTATGAAATTTGCGATTTATGGTGAGAATGTGACCATCAAAGATGACATGAGAGAAAAAATTGAAAAAAGATTATCAAATCTCAATAAGTATGTTGTTATTGATGAGTCTCAAAGTGCCAAAGTAACAGTGAAGGTTTATGGAGGTTCAGCACTAAAAGTTGAAGTAGGAGTACCAAGCAAAGTAGGACTATTAAGAGCAGAAGTCGTTCATGAAGACTTCTCAACCGCTATTGATTTAGCAATCGATAAAATAGAAGACCAAATTCGACGCAATAAAGGGAGATTGTCAAGAAGACACAAGGATTCTATAGCTGAGAGTTTCTATGAAGAAAATACTGAGATAGAGACTCCAGTAAGAACTAAAATGTTATATGCAGAAGAAATGGTTTTGGATGAAGCTATAACACAAATGGAAATGTTGTCTCATTCATTCTTCATTTACAAAGATATAGATAGCGAAAAGATTGCTGTTGTTTATAAAAGAAATGATGGCGGATATGGCTTAATCGAAGTAAGTGAATAAAATGTAACATAATCACCCCTAAGCGTTAGAAAGGGGTGATTATTTTGTCTAGAAGAAGTAGTAAAGAAGATGCTGCATTATTTGAGTTAATCGATATTTTAAGCATCAGTTATCGCGAACATAAAAGAATGCTTGATGAATTAGATAATGGTTATAGAAGCATGGATTATCAAAGAGAAAAGAATTCGCGCAAAGTATGTTATCGTTTTGAAGGTGTTATCGCTAATATGTCACAAGAAATAAGGCTTATTCTAGAAGCAGAAGTACTAGGAAATAAGAAGGGTACAAAATGGTATAGGGAGTTTTATAGTGTGTCACAATATTACGCTAAGCGCAAGATAGCATATCGTAAGTTTATCGATGCAATTAATAAATAATTGATATAATTGAGGTATCAAATAAGGGAGATTTTTATTATGTTAAAAGGTATAGCAACATCTAGTGGTATTGCGATTGGAAAGGTATATAAATTAGAACAGCCAAAAATTGAAATTCCGCTTGAAGTTAAAAGTGTTGAAGAAGAATTAAATATTTTTGAAAAGGCTCTTAGTAAAACTGTTGGTGATATAGAATTAATCAAACAAAAAGCATCTGCTACCTTAAAAGAAGAAGAATTAGCGGTATTTGATGCACATTTGATGATGGTTCAAGATCCTGAATTCGTTGATCAAATTAAAGGTGCTATTAATGGTGGTGCAAATGCTGCAAGTGCGACTAAAACTGTATCTGATTCTACAGTGGAAATGTTTGAAGCAATTGATGATCAATATTTCAAAGAAAGAGCAGCTGATGTTAAAGATGTATCCTTTAGATTATTATGTAATATTTTAAATTTAACTATTCCTGATTTAACTACAATTGATGAAGAAGTAGTTATCGTAGCACAAGAAATGACCCCTAGTGATACAGCTCAATTAAACAAAAAATATGCTTTAGGTTTTGTTACAGAAATAGGTGGTAAGACTTCTCATGCTGCTATTATGGCAGTTGCCTTAGGTATTCCAGCAGTAGTTGGTTGTACTGGCGTTATGGAAGCTGTAAAACATAATGATACTATCATCTTAGATGCTAAAGAAGGTATTGTAATTGTTAACCCTGATGAAGCAACACTAGAAGAATATACTAAGAAAAAGGATGCTTTCCTTCAAGAAAAACAAGCATTACAAGTTTTAAAGGATAAACCTAGCATCACTTTAGATGGTCATAGAGTTGAAGTAGTTGCCAATATTGGTAATCCTAGCGATATGGATGTTGCTAATGAAAATGGTTGTGAAGGCGTTGGTTTATTAAGAAGTGAATTTCTATATATGGACAAAACTGATGCTTTCCCTAGTGAAGAAGAACAATTCAATGCTTATAAAGAAGTTTTAGAAAAAGCTCATGGTAATAGAGTTGTAGTTAGAACTTTAGATATCGGTGGAGATAAGAAACTTCCTTACTTTGAATTTGATCCTGAAATGAATCCATTCTTAGGCTATCGTGCTATTAGATTATGCTTAGACAGAAAAGATATATTTAAAGATCAAGTTAGAGCATTATTGAGAGCTTCAGTATATGGCAAGCTTGCGATAATGTTTCCAATGATTGCAACTATCAATGAATTTGTTGAAGCTAAAGACTTTGTTCTAGAACAAAAACAAGCACTACTTAAAGAAGGATATAAAGTATCAGACCAAATCGAAATAGGTATGATGGTTGAAATCCCTGCTACTGCAGCACTTGCTGATGAATTCGCAAAACATGCTGATTTCTTCTCAATCGGAACTAATGACTTAATCCAATACTCAATGGCTGCTGATAGAATGTCAGAAAAAGTATCTTATTTATATCAACCATTGAATCCATCTATTTTAAGACTTGTTAAGATGGCAATTGATGGTGCACATTCTCAAGGCAAATGGTGTGGAATGTGTGGTGAGATGGCTGGCGATCCAATCGCTGCTCCAGTACTATTAGGATTAGGCTTAGATGAATTCTCAATGTCTAGTTCAAGAATTTTACCAACTAGAAAAATCATCACATCTTTAAATAAGAAAGAGATGGAAGATTTAGCTGCAAAGGCACTTAAGTGTCAAAGAGAATCAGAAGTAATAGAACTAGTTAAAAGCGTATTAAAGTAACAATTATTCAAAATCCAAAACCAATAAAGAGTTCAATTTTGAACTCTTTTATTGAATATAAATAAATATTAGTATTAAAATAGAAAAGTAAAAAAAGAGGTAATTTATGGGAAGAGCGCATGAAGTAAGAGCTGCAGCAATGGCTAAGACTGCTGCAATGAAATCAAAAGTTTATTCAAGATATGGCAAGGAAATTTATATTGCTGCCAAATCAGGTGTTCCTGATCCAGATAACAACTTAACATTAAGATCAAAGATAAAGGAAGCTAAAGCAAACCAAGTTCCTGCTGATGTAATTAAAAGAGCTATCGAAAAAGCAAAGGGTGGTTCTACTGAATCTTATGATACTTTAAGATATGAAGGTATTGGTCCAAGTGGTGCTACTATCATTGTTGATTGTTTAACTGATAATAGTAATCGTACAGTAGCTGCTATGAACTCTTGTTTTAATAAAGCACGTTGTAAGTTAGGCGTTAAGGGTTCTGTATCTTTTGGTTATGATAATTTAGGTGTTTTATCTTTCAATTATACTGATGAAGATACGATGTTAGATACTCTTATCAACGCTGATGTTGATGTTAATGATTTAGAAGTTGAAGATGGTGTTATGACAGTTTATGTTGCACCAACTGATTTACATAAAGCACAAGAAGCTATCGATGAACTTATTCCTAATTGTGAATATTCAGTATGTGCTATTAAGATGCTTCCTCAAGAATATGTAACCTTAACCGATGAACATGATAAAGAAATGTGGGAAAGATTACTTAGATTACTTGATGAAGTTGATGATGTAAACGAAGTATTCCATAACGTTGAGATGTAAAATGGGCCGCTAGATGATTAGCGGTCCTTTTAATTCTTGTTTAATATAATCTTGTTTAAATAATGTTGAATATAATAAGGAAGTTTTATATTCTATATCTTTATATTTTGTAGGAATATTTTTAAATTGGGTAACAATATTACAATCATTTTTGATTTCTTTTAAATATTCTCTACCTTTTGCATTAAAACCTAAAACTCTAACATAATTCATATCATTAAGATTATCAACATCTTCTTTTTTTATTTGGTTCATAATTTGTAGACATATTCTTTGAATTCTAGATTTTGTATATCTACGAGAAACACAATTATTAATAAAATCATCATAATTATCATACTTAATAGCATTTTCTTTTAATAGGTTTTCAATACCTTCCGATACTAAAAAGATTGTAGATAAATCACTACTAGACATTGTCATAAGTAATCTTCTTAAATAAGGATATAAATCTTCATTATAAACAGGATTATCAATATTAATAGGACAAGTACTAGAAATATCTATATTATCTTTAATGGCTTTTCTAATTGCGGAAGCAGAAGATATAAGTTCAATTTTATCTGAATGATAATCATTAGTTCTTTTAATAGAAATAGGTGTGATATTGCTATCTTTTAAAGCTTTCAAATAGGTTACCGCTAACATATCATTGGGATATAAATAAGAAGATAATAATCCATATGACTTAGGATAGGAATTACCATCATGCATCAATTGTTTTAATCTAGTGACATCTACTTGTAAATCAGCATATTTTTGTAATTCTTCTAGATTATTTGTTTCTGAACCAAAAACAAGATAATTTGTTTTAAGCATATTTAGAATTTCTACTGCTTTTGCGCCAAATACATAAGCATTTTGGGTTGTATAAATATATGGAAGTTCAACTACTAAATCAACACCGTTATTTAAAGCAGCTTTTGTTTTTTCAAATTTATTGATTATTGAAATATCGCCACGTTGATTATAATTACCTGTACATACGGCAATTAATACATCAGGATTAGTTAATTGTTTAGTTTGTTCAATATGATATTTGTGTCCATTATGGAAAGGATTATATTCTACTATTATGCCACTTACTTTCATACGAATATTATAGTACAATTAGGCCGTGAAAATATTGTTAAAGGATTTATTAAATATTGCTGATGAAAAGGTATATGAAGTAGATATCAATTCTTATGAAGTGAATGATAATGTTTTTATTAGAAGAATTGAAAATGTTTATGGAGAAATAGCTTTTTATTATGATGGTGATGAATTAAGAATTAATTATCGAATCATAGGCAATATGGTATGTCCTGATGCTTTTACTCTAGAAGATGTAATTTTACCTTTTGATTTGAGTTTAGACGACAAGATTGTTGAAGATGAAAATGAAGATGGTTTCTATTTAGTTTCTGATATGACTATTGAAGAAATGGCTCTTTATATTATCTTGCCAGAAGTACCAATAAAGGTTGTAAAAAACGAAAAAATAGAGTATTCTAGAGGGGATGGTTGGTCTTTTGTATCCGAAGAGGACTTTGAATCATCTTGCCAGGATGAAATAGATCCGAGGTTACAAAAGTTTAAAGAGTATAAATTTAAGGAGGATTAAAATGGCTGTCCAACAAAGAAGAAATTCTAAAACACGTAAAGCAAAAAGAAGAACTCATTATAAATTAATGGCTCCTGCAATGGTTAAATGTGCATCATGCGGTGAATACAAACTTGCTCATCGTGCTTGCCCAAATTGTGGTGCTAAATAGTTTTACATTGGAATCGCTATAATGGCGATTTTTTTATTTATTTTAGGGGGAAATATGAAAAAAAGTAAATCAATTATATGTTTAATTATTTGTTTACTTGTAACTTTTGCATCTTTATTTGTAGCTGATAGGATTCAAAAAGATTTTGGTAATGTAGATGTTACAGTAGATGAATTTGAAATGGAATATGAAACTGTTGATGGAGATACTAAAACAGGTACAATCACATATAAGTTATATGTTCCAAAAACAGCAAGTGCTGACAATAAGGTACCTGCTTTATTAATGTTACATGGATATCAAAATGACCATGAAACTGATGCAGCATATGCTATCGAGATGGCTAGACGTGGTGTGGCTGTTATGTGTATTGATGAGTTTGGCCATGGCTCAAGTAGTATTTCTATGATTAATAGAGGATATGTAAATCATAAGGTTACTATTAATTATGGTTTGGATTCTAAAGAGGATGGTACATTTAAAGAAATCGGTGGACAAACTAGATATAAGGTTCTAATGAATTTTTCTAATTTATCATTTTTTGTTGATAAATATTCTAGTGATGATGATGGCAATGAGATTTATGATTCATCAATGGGTGGTATTGCAGCTTATAAGATATTAAGTGAAATGGATTTTGTCGATAATAAAGATATGGCAATATCAGGCCACTCTATGGGAACTTGGGCTTCTTGGACTGTTGCTGCAGCATATAGTGGTACAGATATAGAACCAAAGGCAACTATTTTACAATGTGGTGAGTTATTCACAAGTGATGCATATGATAGTGAAAAGATTAAATTCAATAATGTCTTATTACTAACTTCAAAATATGATGAATTTAATTATTTCAGAGATTATTCTAAAAAGACTGTAGATGAAGATGTTATTAAAAATGAATTATCTAGTGCTTTCTTAAATTGCGCTAAAGGCGAAGGCGAATGGAATAAAACTTATGGTAGTTTTGCCGATGGAAGTGCTAGAAGAAGACAATTGTTAATTACAAATCATAGACTTGCGACTCACGATCATACAGCTTTAGCTACTTCTATTGATTGGTTAAGTAATGCTTATGATATGAAGATGAGTTTAAGCAGTGATGATCATATCTATATGATTAAAGAAGTATTAGTTTTACTTGCAACCTTAAGTGCTATTGTATCAATGATGGCTCTATTTAATATCTTAATTACTACTCCTTTATTTGCTGGATTAGTTCATCCTGAATTAAATACAATTCGTGAATCAAGAAAGGGTATGAAATATTGGAAGGCTGCTATAATAACAATCTTAATTGCCTTTATTACTTATCCATTCTGTACTCAATTAGGACATGGTCTATTACCACTTCCTGATACTACAGTATTTAGAATGACTATTGGTAATGGTTTCTTATCTTGGTATTTAATCCTAGTTGTAATCATGCTTATAACAACAATTATTTCAAAAGTTAAAGCTAAGAAAAAAGGTGAAGAATTTAGTTTCTTAGAACTAGGTATGGCTAAGCAAGATAATAAAAAACATTTTGATTTTAAACTATTTTTCTTAGGTTTATTGATGGCATTTACTCTAGCAGCATTTATGTATATTCAATGCTTGCTTGCTGAAAAATTATTCATGTTAGACTTTAGATTTATTTGGCCATTCTTTAAGAGTTTCAATAAGGAAAGATTAATTCAATTCTTAGTATATATTCCAATCTTCTTATTATTCTTCTTATTAAATAATTCAAAGATTTTTGCGCAAAATCAACCTTATGGTACAGCAATTGATGGATTTAAAGGATTTATGAATTGTTGGTATAAAAACGCTTTATGTATGATCGGTGGAGTATTATTGTTAATACTTCTAGAATATATTCCATTCTTTATGGGTTTTGGTCCTGGTGCTGATTTATTATTCAGTTCAACATTTGGTGGACCATTTATGTCACTAATGATTGTATTTGTACCACAGGTATTAGTATTCTCATTAATCTGTACTTATATCTACAGAAAGACTGGTTCTGTATTTACAGGAGCATCACTAGTAGCAATTTTGGCTTGTTGGATTGTTACTGGAGGTTCAGCTATTTTATAAAATTTAATATTTAAAAAAGTCATTTTCAAAATTAATGCCAAGAAATTGGCATTTTTTTATTTTTTTTGCCCATTTTTTATTTACAAACGTGGTATAAAAGGTGATAATAGTGGTGAGAAGTGGATGATAGTGGGGGAAAGTGGCGAATGTTTATTGGTGAATATAAACACAATTTAGACACCAAAGGGAGAATAATTGTCCCAAGTAAATTTCGTGATGAACTACATGCCACTTTTATACTAGCTAGAGGTCTTGATAGTTGTTTAACAATTTATTCTTTAAAGCAATGGGAAAAATTATTTGAAGAAGTAAATAAGTTACCAACTACAAAGAAGGCTGCTAGACAATATGTGAGAATGCTTACTAGTACAGCAACTGAATGTAGCCTTGATAATCAAGGAAGAATCATTATTCCTTCTTTCTTAGCAAAGCCAGTTAGCATCAACAAAGAATGTGTTGTTATTGGTGCTAATGACCATATAGAAATATGGGATAAGGATACATGGGATGCATATATCACTGAGGCTTCAAATAATTTTGAAGAAGTAGCTGAGAATTTGAGTGATTTGTTAAATGAATAAGCATATTAGTGTAATGCCTAGTGAGGCACTTGATTTACTTGATATTAAAGAAGATGGAATTTATGTGGATGGCACATTAGGTAGAGGTGGCCATTCAAAGTTGATCTTAGACAAATTAAAAAAAGGTAAATTATATTGTTTTGATTTAGATTTAAGTGCAATCGAAGAATCAAAACAAGTACTAAAGGACTATGAGAATGTTATTTATATTCATGATAATTTTGCGAATATGAATAAATATGTTGAAAAAGTTGATGGTATATTACTAGATTTAGGAGTATCTTCTCCTCAATTTGATGAAGCAGATAGAGGCTTTTCTTACCGCTATGATGGACCGCTAGATATGCGTATGAATAAAGATGATTTACTTAGCGCATATGATGTAGTCAACAAATATGATGAAGAAAAGTTAGCCAATGTTATCTATCAATATGGTGAAGAGAAAAATTCAAGAAGAATAGCTAGAAAAATAGTTGAATCTAGACCTATCAATACCACTTTGGAATTAGTTGATGTTATAAAAAGTGCTTTGCCAGCAAAGGTATTAAGTAAAAAAGGTCATCCCGCTAAACAAACATTTCAAGCAATAAGAATAGAAGTAAATCATGAGTTAGATAGTTTAAAAAGTTTCTTAGAAAGTTTCGATGAAATATTAAATGTTGATGGAAGAGTAGTTATTATAACTTTCCATTCTCTAGAAGACAGATTAGTAAAACATTATTTTAAAAAAATAAGTACGGTTGAAGATGATAAAAGAATAGCTTTAAGGCCTGATCAAATAAAGAAAGCTGATTATATATTGCTTAATAGAGGTGATAAGGCTAAGGCTGAAGAGATTGAACTTAATAATCGTGCAAAGAGTGCAATTATTAGAGGTGTGAAAAAAGTATATGGCAAAAATAGTTAAGAGAAAAAGAAGAAGAATAAGATTAAGAGGATTAGCGATATTACTCCTAACTTTTTCAATGTTTTTTTGGCTAGCAACAACATTATTTGTGAATACAGCAAATGCCTCACTTACTATTAAAATTCAAAGTATGAATTCTGAATTGGCTACTTTAACAAATGAAAATCAAACCTTAAATTTTGAAATACAAAGTTTAGAGAATAAAGATAGGGTATATGATTTAGCCAAGGTGGCTGATATGGGCCAAATACAAGATAATATTATTTCAGTTGGTGATGGTGAATAAAATGAAACGAAGTAATGCTAGACTTCGTTTTTTGTATATACTATTTGGAATATTTATTGTAGCAGTCATAGTTAATGTTGTATTTGTGACTGTTTTTAGAGTCCATATTAGGTCAAATACCGAATTAGATGATTATGTTGAATCGGTAGCAAATGTTGAAGAAACAATATTTGCTTCTAGAGGAACAATTTATGCTAATGATGGTGAAGTAGTTGCTCAAGATGTACAAACCTATGATATTATTTGTTATCTTGATTCAAATAGATTATCTAATGGTTCTGATATTGCATATGTTGATGATTTTTCATATACCGCTAAATGCTTAGCACCAATTCTAGGTACAAGCGAACAAGAGATTTATGATTATTTATCTAATGGTAAAGAAAACAATTTATTTCAAACAGAACTAGGAGCATGTGGTAGAAACTTAAGTGAAGAACAAGTAGAAGAAATAAATTCTATTAAAGATTTACATGGAATAGGTTTTAGAAATTCTTATAAAAGATATTATCCCTATGGTGAGTTATATTCGCCACAATTATTAGGTTTTGCCCAATCTGATGAAAATGGAAAGTTAGTTGGAAAATTAGGAATTGAAGCATCTTTAAATGATGAATTATCAGGTAAAGATGGTACACATTCATATCAAATAGATAAGAATGGTTATACTTTACCAGGAATGTATGATGAAACTATGCAAGCAGTTGATGGTTATGATGTTTATTTAACTTTGGATGTTTCTATACAAGAAGCATTAAATACATGTCTAGAAACAACAATGGAGTACAAGGATGCAACAAGGGCTTGGGGCGCTGTTGTCGAGATAAATAGTGGCAAAATACTTGCTTGGGGGCAAACACCGAGTTATGATCCTAACAATTTAACATCCGATGATGTACAAGTTAATTATGGTTCACAACTTGTTTATGAGCCAGGTTCTGTTATGAAATCTATTATTTATTCTGCAGCTATGGATTTAGGAACATATGATGGAACAAATACTTTTGATTCTTCACCATACTGTTATACAGATGATACAAGCAGAACATATTCCGATAATAAATTAGGTTGTATATATAATGTATCAAAATTAAATTGGGGAACTATAGAACTGGATTATGGTTTGATTTATTCTAGTAATGTTGCTACTGCTACACTACTTTCTGAATATGTTGGAGTAGATAATTATGAAGAATATTTAAATAAATATCATTTATACGAAAAGGTAAATACTGATAACATTGATGAACTTAGTGGCTATACTAATTATGGATTATCGCCAGTAGATTGTATCACTGCCACTTATGGTCAAGGTTCAACAACTACAATGTTGCAACTACTTCAAGCCTATACCGCTATATTTGGTAATGGCGAGATGATTAAACCGTATATTATAGATAAGATAGTTGATCCAAATACTTCAACAGTTGTTTATCAAGGAACTCGCAATGTTGTATCTACACCAATTAAGGAATCTACCGCTAAGCAAATGCAAGATTTATTAAGAAGGGTAGTAAGTGATGAAAATGGTACTTGTAGACATTATGAAGCAAAAACAGTTAAAGTTCTAGGAAAAACAGGAACATCAGAAATTGCTATAGATGGTGAATATTCTGATGATATTAATATCATATCTTGTATGTTGGCTTTCCCATATGAAAATCCTCAATATATGGTTTATTATGCCTATGTATCCGATGAAACAGTTTACTATAACTATGATGTAAAACCATGTCCTGATTTAATTGATAGAATTGCCTTATTAGAAGGTTTAAATGTTAGCGATGATGATAACAATCGTGAACAAAAAATCACTAAGTATGAAATGCCTAATATTAAATCTATATCAGTAGGTGAAGCAAATGATATTTTAGATGATTACGATATTAATATTATCCAAATTGGTGATGGTGAAAATATAATAGATCAATATCCTAAGGTAGGTGCGGATTTATATACAAATGAAAAAGTATTCATTTTAACTGATGGCAATAATATATCTCTTCCAGACTTTACTAATTGGACAAGAAAAGAAATTATCTCTTATTGGAATTTATCGGGTCTAGCAATTCAATTAAATGGCTATGGTATTGTTTATGAACAATCACTCGTTCCAAATACAATTGTAGATAAAAGTAGTGAAATTATAGTTTATTTAAAGGACATTAATTCAACTGAAACTACAAGTGAAACAGTTGAAGAAAATGATGAATAATAAGTATAATATTTAGGTATGATTTATAAATTTATTTTAGGTTTTTTATTATCTTTTATTACTATCTTTGTTTTAATGCCTTATTATATTA
>CAVDLK010000022.1:0-12647 GCA_963609745.1 Erysipelotrichaceae bacterium
GAGATAGGTAAATTAGAATTACCAGATTCTATTAGAGATATTTATAAAGATGAATTATCTGAATTATTCACATTCTTTTTATAGAATATTACATTTTAATCTATGAAAATTAAAAAAGTCAAATCGGAAGGAGAATATTGTTATCCTGCGACGATCGCAGCCGCTGTAAAGGATGCGAATTTCCAAAAGTCAGATGGAACGGTAATGACTTAGGGAGAGATTAATACACAAGTTAAAACTACTACAGATAACTTAGATTCCACCAAGGCTAATAAAACTGAAGTAGTTAATACTGTGGAAATAGATGGAGATTATTTAAAAGTAGTAAAGGGAACTTCTACCAATAATCTTACTATTCCTAATAGTACTAAATGGGATGGAGTATCTTAGGATGGTACTGATGGATAGGTATTAACAATGTAGGATGGTAAAGCTATATGGGCGGATTCCTCTACACCTGTAACTAAAGATTATATTGATTTATCATTAAGGGATATTCAGGGTGCTACATTATCTTCTAGATCTACTGCTAATTGTTACGTGATTAAAGAAGCGGGTGATTATAAATTACCTCTAATTTATGGTAATGCTATTAAAAATGGGACTGTAAATTCAGCAGCTTATACTAAGGCTTCTGGAGCAACTTCTAACGCCTCAGATTTTGTCAATGCTTTTAATAATGTTATTACTCAACCTTATATTCTTAATGATACTACAGTAACTTCGGCGCAGTTATCTGTTGCTGATGTGGATGGTATATTTACGGATATAACTATTAAGGATGGATTTTTATGCTTTACAGTCGCAAGTGCCCCAGAGTCAGGTGCTAATGGAGTTATTTCTGTAAAAGACCCTTATGATAATATAGTTTGGAGTTGGCATATTTGGTTATATCCCGAAGGTTTAACAACTTACCCTATTACTTCTGCAGGAGGTACTTCTTATCAAGCTTTATCAGAATGTTTGGGAACTTTTATATAGTATCCAAGTAGTACAAGAAGAAAGACCTGTATGTATTATTAGTTTGGCCGCCCCGCTCCTTTTATGCGGTAGTATTATAAAGAACAGCCTGCTACTAATTATGGAGTTAGCTCTTATAATTTGATATTTTATAGAACGCAATCTCTGAATCAATCTATAACAAATCCCACTACCCTTTTCACTAATTAGTCTCTGTTGTTTTGGAGTTATAAAGAAGGTTGTAATCTATGGGATGCCTCAGCTACTGATTATGGAGAATCAGAAAAAAATACTGTAAAAACAGTCTACGATCCATGTCCCTTTGGATTTAAAGTCGGGAATACTTATATTTATAGGGGATTAACAAATTATGAGTCTGATATAGAGGGAGGGTATTTTTATTAGGATGGTAGTATATTATATTTGTATATACCATATGTTGGATATTCTCAGAATTATATATATAATTCAATGACTTATAATACTGGTACATATTACTTTACAAGTTTACACGGCTGCCAATAGGCGTCTTCTGGATGGGAAATATTGAAGACTGTTGGACAGGTATATGGAGATACTACTATGGAAGGGGGAAGCTACACTTATTATAAAAGTACAAATGAAGATATGTCAATAATTGCGGCTAGACCGATATTACCTATTAAAGAATAATAAGAAATATGAATATAATAACTACAAAATGGACCTATATACCTCCTAAATATGAGGTATATAGTGATAAATATCGTATATTTTTCTATTATACTTTAGAGCAAAAAACTGTAGATGTTTTTTATCCTAACGATGTAGAAAAGCAAGAGCTCACTAAAGAATATACAGAATATACAGTATATGCAATAGAAATAGATAATGAAACTATGCGTAAAAATCTCTATAAGGATTCAAGTGAATTAAATTTTTCAAAAGTAATTCTTAAAGAGCAAATTAAAGCGTATGATTAGTTTACAACTGTAAATTCTTTCACTATTAATGGAGAAGAATTGTGGTTAGATAAAGCAACACGAGTAGGTCTGGTTAATTCTATTAATTCTGAAAAATCAGCTGGTAAAGAAACTACTACTTTATGGTTTAATAATAAATCTATTACTTTAAACTGTGATACCGCATTACAGATGTTAAATTCTTTAGAGTTATATGCTATAGCTTGTTATAATAAAACTGCTGAGCATTTAGCTAATGTAGAAGCATTAACTACTGTAGAAGAAGTAGAAGCCTATGATTATAAAATTGGTTATCCAGATAAATTAATATTTACTATTTAATAAATTATTCTATGGATTATCTATCTATACCACATTATAGAGGCCTAAAATCTAAATATAATAAAACAGAGCATGATGGAGGTGTATACTTCACTACAGATACTCATGAGATAATTGCAAATGACGTTGTATATACTAAATACATAGATTCATGGGCTATTAGTGATGGAGTATTAACATTAACTATGAGTGATAGTAGCACTATTACTATTACTTTTAATGAAGCCTCTGAAACGGAAAAAGGGTTTTTATCAGCAGAAGATAAAAAAAGATTAAATTAGTTTGATGCTTTAAAAGAATAGGTAACTGAATTAACTCAGACAGTAGAGGATAATGAGTTAGTTACAGCACAAGCATTAAATAATATAAATGATAGAATTAATAGTGTTGTAATTGATGATTATTTATCTAGTACTAGCACTAATGCTGTTCAAAATAAAATAATTACAACAGCTTTAAGTACTAAAGCCGATTTAGTAACTACTGGAGATGGAACTAAATTTCTAAACGACAAGGGTGAATACGTAAGCATTGCAGACGATTCACTTTTTGATTTAATCTATCCACTTTTATTCGAATCTGATTCTACTGCCACTGAAGAACAATATGATGTATTTTACAAAATAGCTAAAACGTATCTTGATGGTTGTTACGTAATGTTTAATAAACTGGGCGATACATCCAAAGGAAGCACTTATGTTTATATAGGCAGATTTGGACAAAAAGTTGAGATAACAGCTCCAGCAATTGCTTGGGGACATCCTAGTGGTTCAGTTCGCGTTACAATAAATTCAGATCTATCTGTCACCAAGCAGTACTTTTACAGTAAAATTTATACAACTGCGGATAAACAAGGAGTCTCTCTCGACGTCATGGATGACACACTTTCAACCTATGGTACCATAAATTTAACCTATGGTGGAGATGGCACTAAGTTCCTTAATGATAAAGGTCAGTACGTAACTGTGCAAACAGATGCACCTACTTGGGATTCTGTTACAGGTAAACCTACGTTTGCTACAGTAGCTACATCAGGTAGTTATAATGATTTAAGTAACAAACCGACCATCATTACTTCGGAACAAGTAGACAATAAGATTACCAGTGCATTAACATCAGTATATAGAGTTAAAGGTTCTGTAGCATCATATAGTGCATTACCAACAACCAATGTAGCAATTGGTGATGTTTATAATGTAGAAGACACGGGTGCTAATTATGTAGCTACGTCTACTACCCCAGAATGGGATAAGCTTAGTGAAACAGTTGATTTATCTGGTATTACCAGTGATATTGATACGTTAAAGACTAGCGTTACCGACTTGAATTCAAAAACAACTAGTTTGGATAATAGTATAACAACCATTAAGTCTAATACCAATAAAAACTTTGTAACTTCCCAAGAGTATACGTTTGGCACAGATAGTGTTACAGTTTCAAACAACGTAGCTAACCCTGATGCACAAACCACTTCAACAGATACTCTTACTTTGAATGCTGCAACTACTTCGACAGCAGGAGTAATGTCATCAACAGATAAGACTAAATTAGATGGTATTGAAGCAGGTGCTCAAAAGAATGTACAGGCTGATTGGGATGCTACTGAAGGTGATGCGGTAATACTCAATAAACCTACTATACCAGAAGCGATTACGGTTGATAGTTCGATAACAAAAGATTCTACAAACCCAGTAGAAAGCAAAGCACTGTATAGTGCTTTGGATTGGAATGTCGTATTGGGTAATAACCCCAATACGACTTATACCTCAGGGGATTTCTATCATACACTTAAGGTGTATAACCCGCTTAGTAAGGACTTACATTACGCAACACTTTGGGTAAATGGTGCCACAACGACTACGGCGGGTGCAATGTCAGCAGCTGATAAAACTAAGCTTGATAAGGTATTAACTACAGGTGACGGTACTAAGTATTTAGCTGACGATGGTGTATACAAAGAAGTTAAGACTGGTAAAGATACTACTGTATATGATATTCTTATAAGTGCGGGTTCTACACTTACTACCGACCAATTGAATACGTTGTCACAATATGTTACATCTACTGATGAGTTAATGTCTTTTGATGTAGGATTATCTGATTCATATCCAATACGTGGTGTGTGGGGTAAACGTGATGCTGATAGTAACGGATACCTTTTCTATTTAGATTTGGTTTATCCTGGCATGAGCCAATATTTATCGGCTATAACCGTTGACAGTACTGGAGCAGTTACAAAAGGTCCGTTTGTATCAGGTGTTTCGCATAGTGAAACTGGCCCAGTATTATCTTGGACTAATGCAAACAGTGGTGACGTCTTAGACATGACGTTGGTAAATAATGGAGATGGTAATAAAGTACTGACAGACAATGGTGCATATAAAGAAACTCATTTCGAAGATTTAACGGTTTTCAATATTATTAATAATGCTACAGATGGTTCTACATTAACTGCAGAACAAATGACAATCTTGTCACAAGCGTTAGAAGGTTACGATGAGGACAATCTTAAAGTTTTTGATGGTGACGGCAAGTATGTATTAGAAGGGTATCCTCATTACAACAGTTCTACTGGTGCTCTTGTTTATTACGTGTTCTATGTGAGAAATTTAAATCCACACGGAGTTGTTGCTTATGATTCATACACGGTGGAAATTGATTCTACTGGTTTGGTGGAGAAAACATCTTTTAAAGGTAAAATATACGACAGTGATAAGGATTTAAATTTATCAGGAGATGTTAATTCTGTAAAATTGATTCTAAGTGGAAAAGGTAACAAGTATTTATCTGATAATGGGACGTATAAGGTCGTAGATATAAAAGATACAACCGTATTTGATATAATATACAATTGTGCAATAAACGGTTCTGCGATAACTCTTGCCGATTTAGCCATTTTTGATGAAAAAATGACAATTGGTACGCAATATTTATTTGATATAAATAATTATAACGCGAACGATTCATCAATATACACGTGTTTACAAGGGTATCGTACGGACGAAAAATATTATTTTAATTTGTATTATATAGATACGCTTGAAAGGTATGTGTGTAACAAAGTGTGTGGGATTACGATAGACGTTGATTGTACCACAACTTTTGACACACGAAGTTCTTATTTTGGTCAACATACAAATGGAGATCCTGGTTTTCATTTATATACCAATCGGTATGTAGATGGGAACCAAGCATATCACGAAATGTCTTTATTGTACGATGGTTCTGGCACTAAAGTATTAGCTGATAATGCGCAATACGTAAACTTTACACCCATCGTAACCTTAACTCAAACTGAGTACGATGCATTAGAAACTAAAGATTCATCAACCCTTTATATTATAACAGAATGATAGCATTAGGTACTACTGAAATAAAAGCTGCTAAATTAGGGAATACTAACGTCAGTGCGGTGTATATTGGTGATAATAAAGTTTGGCCTAATTCATTAATTAGTTACATTACTATAGACTAGACTATTACAGACCCTGCATCTATGATTATGGGTAATGTAAATGGTAGTGCTATACAATGGATTCGTAGTAATACACATCGTGTACTTGGTAAGTATACTGCTGAAAATACTGTATCGTATTGTCAATTGCTTGATACAGATAGTACCAAGTATTATGATGGCACCACTGCTAATTTAACTGGTAGTGAAGGTGATGTATTTGTTAAGTTACCTGCTTTTTATTACAAAGCTGAGGAAATAAGCACCGATGTATGGCAAATCGGCTTTGCACGGTCCAAACCCGATGACACGTGGAAAACGTGGGACGGCAACGACCTGATAGGTACTTATGAGGCGTATAACAGCAGCTCGAAGTTGTATAGCCGAAGCGGTGTGTCAAGTACGGCGAGTGTATCGCAAGCGAACTTCAAGACGTATGCGAGAGCGAGAGGTACGGGTTATACGCTTGTCAAATGGAAGCACCATTGCATGCTTGCGTTTCTGTTTTATGCCCTATACGGAAATACGAACAGCCAAGCGATATGCGGTGCGGGAACCAATTCGAATGAGAAGAGTACAGGCGGCACGAATGCGTTAGGCATGGAGGACACGGTGGCAGGCGGCAACGGCGACAGCGGTTCCATCAATTTCCTCGGTTTGGAGAACTGGTGGGGCAACAAATATGAATGGGTCGATAACGTGGTGGTAGACGCAAGAGTTTGGAAAGTGACGGAAGATGACGGGACTGTGCGCCAAGCAGGTACGGGCGGTTCATCAGATAATTATATTTCCAAAGTGCTGATAGGCGAGAATTTGGATATGATACCTACAAGCGCCAGCGGTAGTCGCACGCAAGGCTATTGCGACTATTACTATCGCTCAAGCAATTCCAGCCGTGTGGTTGCTCGTTCGTACGACGGGTCGAGCGCGTATGGCGGGGTCGCTTACGCGGATGCGTACCTCGGCTCTTCGAGCCCGAGCACGTACCACGGTTCTCGTCTCGCCTTCAGAGGGGCTTTAGTATAGTATACATCAGTAGAAGAATATAAAAATTTAACTAGTTTATAATATGTTATTATTTAAAGATTTAGAACCTAAAAATATTAAAGTAGGCAGTGTTTAGATTGTTTCAATATATTTTAATAATACTTAGATTTGGCCTACATATACTAGAATATTGGCCGATTCCGCTTCGTTGCCTTTCAGGTGTACGGATGGTCTAATCTTAACGGTATTGAAATGAGCGAGTATTACGATTTACCCTATACGGGTGCGGAGGTGGCTTCGGATTTGGCGAAGGTCAACGACAAGGAGTCGCTGGTGGGGGATGCTCCCTCTGACGGCACGTCATATGCTCGGAGCGGCGGCGAGTGGTCGGAGTCATCGGTCGGCCAACTCAGTACGGCATTGGATGCCATCAATGGTGATGCCGTGGGTGATGGCTTGTCGGCCAAGCTGATATCCATCGTTGAGAGCAAGGCTGGCATCAAGCAAGCGTTGATAGATGCAGGAGCGGAGGATGTCGGTGGTGTATTGAGGACCTATGCGGACAAGATAAACGCAATTGTTGAGAGCAGATGGCAGGATATAACCCTTGCACAAAGTCTGTTCGATACAGAGGTAGCATTGGAGACGTTGTCGTATATGAGAGTTAATGGTAGCCCTTTATACTTGTGCCATTATGGTAACAGTTACAGTAAGCCGTGTAAGGTTAAAAAAATCGAGCACATCAAGATCTATTACAAAACCGCCTTGAATGCGTTCAGAAATTGCACTTCGTTAGTCAATGTATCCGACATCAGTCTCCCATCGGCTACCAGTGCAGATTATATGTTCTGCAGTTGCACTTCGTTGGTCAATGTATCCGACATCAGTCTCCCATCGGCTACCAGTGCAGATTATATGTTCGGCAGTTGCACTTCGTTGGTCAATGTACCCGACATCAGTCTCCCATCGGTTACCAGTGCAGATTCTATGTTCAGAAATTGCACTTCGTTGGTCAATGTACCCGACATCAGTCTCCCATCGGCTACCAGTGCAGATTATATGTTCTATGGTTGCAATGCATTGGTCAATGTATCCGACATCAGTCTCCCATCGGCTACCAGTGCAGGTTATATGTTCGGCGATTGCACTGCATTAGTCAAGATAAACAGCCTTAACATACCTAAAGCATCTGTCGGCTTAAACACTGATACACTGCGTTTTTTTGTCGTAAAAAACATAGGGGAGAGCCATTCTACACCGGTGAGCTTTAGCAGCATACCCAACTGGGGCATAGAAGACGAAACAATCCCCTTGTCGGCAGGAGCACGTCAATCACTAATTGATTCACTTATCACATTTAGCTACGACAGAGCAGCAGCAGGAATGACGGCTTGCACAATCACATTGTCGGCAACAACAAAGGCATTGCTGACGGATGAAGAGATAGCACAGATAACAGCAAAAGGATTTACATTATCGTAAAAAAAGCATATGAAACAGACTGAATATAGCGTACAAATTATCGAAGCGGAAGAGGGCAAGACCCTCACGCAAGCGGCAGAGGTGGCATTGCAGAATAGGGTCTTGAGCAAGAAGCTATACCTTGCGGTAACCGACTCGCCCGACAACTGGAAAGAGATAACAGACGAAGAAGCAGCCACGTTGAAAGCGGAAGCAGAAGCAGAAGCCCGTGCGGCAAAAGAGGCTGCGGAATCGTCTGAGAGTGTAGAACAATCGACAACGGAAGAAGATGGCAACCTATTATGATTTACCCTATACAGGAGCGGAGGTGGCTGCTGACTTGGCGAAGGTGCATGACAAGGAATCGCTGGTGGAAGAGGCGCCGACGGACGGCAACGAGTACGTCCGCAAGGATGGTGCTTGGGTCGACTTGGGGCTGGGAGATCTCAGTAGCGTGATCGATATGGCCAACGGAGAGATTGTAAAGGTCGGTTTGTCAACCAACCAATCGGCAGGTATTGACTTAACTGGGATAACCATCCATGCGTTATATGGCTCGGTTGATCATATATACAACATGAGTGGAGAGCACACAATTATCGTCTTGCCCAAAGACACGGCTTGTACAGTCTCGGTTGTCGGCAACATTGACGGTTACAAGACCCCCGATGCGGTAACGTTCACGTCCGTTGAGAACGGAACGAGAAGCATTGAATTTGAGTATGAGGCAGAAGCGGTGTCGGTAACATTGTCGGTGTCGAACATCACGAAAATGACCGCAAGCGGTCTGAATGTGACCATCAACGAAACGGCATATCCCTACAATGGATCAGCTATTACGGCAATGGTTCCGTTCGGCACGACATACACAATCGGTGTAGACGGAGGTGCGGTATATACCACTCCCGAAGCATCGGTATATACGGCTGAAACCAGCAGCAGAGCTGTGGAAATCAGTGTGTCTGTCAACACGGGTGTCTATATCCAAGATGCGGATGGCGGCTTGTATACGGCTGACACATGGGATACGGCCAACAATGACAATGCCAATGGTGTTGCGGTCATCCTTGAGGAGTGTCAATTTGTTCTCTTGCCTAACGAGCCACAATCGTTGGCATGGGCAAGTTCGGCATCTGTCAATATCAGCAGCATCAATTTCACATCGGCATCCACTGCACAAGGTGACTATGACGGCAAATCTAACACTTCGTATCTGTCGGAAAACACATACACAAGCGGCACAAGTTATGCAGCAGGATACTGCCTCTCTGTCACATCCAAGAGAGGCAAGACTGGGTATCTTGGCGCAGCTGGAGAATTATACAAAATATATGAGAATAAGGCGGCTATTAACGAATTGCTCTCGCTGATAGGTGGTACAACCATAGGTAGCCAAAATATGTGGTCATCATGCCAATATTATAGTTCAAGCAGGCGCTATTATGCATGGTGTGTATATATGTATAACGGCTCGGTATCATCTATATCGCAGACCACTAGCAGGAGTGTCGTAGTATTAACTGAATTATAATCAAACAAATGGAAACGATTGAAATAGCCGACAAGTTGTTTTTTGTGACGTTGATTAGATTACAAAGAAACTAAAAGATTCTTTATTAATAATTTTATAAACTTTTATAGCCAAGGACACTAATTTTAAAGCTATGAATAAAAAGGAGCAGGCTATTTGGGAAATAATAGACAATGTTATAAAATGTTGTGCTATGACTAATCCAGATGGAACTCCTAGTATTACCAGAGAAGATATTTTAGGAAAATCTAGAATAGAAAATTTGGTAATGACAAGATGTATGATAGTATAGCAGATGTTGCAAGCTGGGTTTAGTATAACTACTATTTCAACTATACTATGTAGAAGCCCACAAGAAATAAGACATTTAAGAAAACAAGCTCACTATTATACAGAAACGTCTTGTGTATATAGATTAGCTATGACTGAAGCAAAAGCATTAAATAAAAACATAGGGTCTATATATTAATAATTAAACAATAAATACTATTATAATATCCATAAAAAGTTGATAGTTAGTAAATATCTAAACTATCAACTTTTTTGCTTTATATAGGTTTAAGTTTATTATTGTTATGTACAAGATACTAGTATAGTACATAACTTAATTTTTATTAACTCTTAAATCTGTAATATTATGTCAGAAAGTAAAGTATTTATGTTTCCAGAGTCTAATAATAGTATGCTCTCTATGTTAGCACCTTTATTACAGCAAAAAGGAATAGATCCTAATGTTTTGCTTGCCTCTAGAAATAATTCTTCCTTTGGAGGAGAGGGAGGTTGGTTTATGTGGGTTATATTTTTATTCTTTCTCATGGGATGGGGAGGAAATGGTTGGGGAAATTTCGGAAATAGAGGAACTGATGGATTATCTAGCCAGATAAATAATGATTATGGAAGAGACTTATTGTTGCAAGCTATTAATGGTAACGGCACTGCTATTTCTCAGTTAGCTACTACCCTTAATTGTGATATTAATGCTGTACAAGGAGCCATTAATACGGTAAATGGTAATATATCTAATGTAAGTAATCAAGTAGGAATGTCAGGACAACAGGTAATCAATGCAATTTAGAGTGGAAATTAGGCAATAGCAGCACAAATGGCTCAATGTTGTTGTGATAATAAACTGCTTATAACTAATCAAGGATATGAATCTAGGCTCGCTACTTTAGAACAAACCAATCAATTAGGTTCTAAAGTTGATTTTAGCACTAGTTCTATAACTAATGCAATTGCTAATTAGACTGCACTTATTAATGATAAATTCTGCGCATTAGAAATGAGAGATATGTAGTCTAAAATAGATGCTTTATAGGAAGAAAAAAGTTCATTACAAGCCCATATTAGTAATGCTAATCAAACTGCGCAAATTCAAAGTTATATTGCAAGCGTTATTAATCCTATTGCTAATGAAGTTAATGCTATTAAGGCCGCACAACCTGCAACTGTAACGCTTCCTTATAATTGTGCTACAGCTATTCCCACTACTTTAGCTTATTAGTATAATATAGCTAATCAAGGCTTATGGTATTAAAAAGGAGGTAATTATGATTACTCAAAGATATATAAGTAATCCTAATGGAATACCTAGATTTGAATCCAATTCCGTATCAGTTAATACCACCAATGTAGTATATTCTTTTACAGATGCAGGAACTATATTTAATAATAATTTTAATGGATTAGTTCTTATTAAATTTAATTAGAGTATTCCTACTGGAACCACTACAACTTTGCCTATATTAGTAAATAATACAGCCTTAACTACCTATAATAGTACTGAAGTTACTGTAACAGATTTTAAAGGAGCAGGTATTTATTTAGTTTATTATGATGGTAATTCTAAAACCTTATAGATAGTAGCTAGTTTATAATAAATTTATAATATTATGTTTTCAGCTTTAAGATAGAATAGTACTTTATATATTTTAGAAAAAGGAGAGAATCCTGCTTTAAAAATAGGACAAGTTATTAGCGTAACATAGCCAAATTATAATAATTATATGGTTAATAACTAGACTATGGATATAAATGTAAAAATTGGAGAAGATTCTATGGATTTTAGAAATGTCCCTTGCTCATAGTCTGTTACAAGTTATAATAATATTATTATATCAGAAACTAAAGAACTTATGTCTAATGAGGTAGATAACTTACTTCAAAATAGTAAAAGTATTATAAGTAGTATTGATTATCATAATAATGTAATCAAATCTTGCGAAGAAATTCTAAAGGAATTAAACCCCAGATTTGCAAAGGAAAAAGAGCGGGATGAAGATATTCTTAATTTAAAATCTAAGATAGGAGGTATAGAAACTAAAATGGATAAGATACTTATCTTACTGTCAAAAGAAAATGCTTAATTATTATGAAAGGATATATTGAAATTAAAGAAGATTCTTATGAAGATACTATTGAACATCTTCATAGAATTAAAGTTTTAGCTTGTAAACTTATAAAAATGCTTTCAGAACATTCTGAAATTTATAATGATGAAGAAGATGATGAAGAAGAAAATACTCGAAACAAAAGAAGAACTCGTAGTCGATATAACTATTAAGTGGTGGGCGGTGGTATTATTATACTTCCGCCTTTTTAATTATTATGAAAGAGGATTTTACAACTTACGATATAAAGCCAGAAGGCTTTATTAATTATTTACGTTATTATGGACAACATTTTAATAAGAAATTATGTGATTTTGCTTGTTGTCAAATGAATAAAAAAGAATATTCTAAAGAGAAGCTAGACACTTTACTACAATCTTATAAAATAGAAATTCCAAATGCAAAATTATATGATATTGTTTATATTGCTAATTGGTGTAAAAATATATTTTACGGATCGAGTATAGCAGATGAAAAACATTTTATATTATTTATAAAAGATATTTTCGAAAAAGAATCCGAATTAATATTTAATAGATGGTATGCCGATATGGCTAAACAAGGGATACCCATAGAATGGG
>CAVDLK010000023.1:0-12573 GCA_963609745.1 Erysipelotrichaceae bacterium
ATATATTTATAATATCATATCAAAACAAAAAAATATGTCATATAAGATGATATAAAATTAATATAACATATATGACATATGTAACCTTTCTAACACATACTAAAAAAGACCAGCAATTAAGCCGGTCTAATTCAATAATCTTTTTTTAAATAGTTTATATCAAATAATTCAAAATAAATAAGATACTTGATATTGCGATTATAGGATGTATTTCTTTAGATTTGCCAGAAATAATCTTTATAAATGTATATGACCAGAAACCTAACATTATGCCATTAGTAATACCATAAGTTAAAGCCATTGGAACACTTGCGAACATTGCTGGAATAGCTTCTTCATAATTAGACCAATCAATATCATTCAATGCGCCAAGCATCATAACACCAACAATGATTAATGCTGGAGCAGTTGCAGCTGAAGGAATGCCAGAAACAAAACCAGCAAAAGGTAAACTTAGTAAGAAACAAGCAGAAACAACTAAACTTGTTAAACCAGTTCTACCACCAGCACCAATACCAGCTGCTGATTCTATATATGTTGTAGTTGGTGAAGTACCAAGTATAGCACCAATAGGAGTTGCGATAGCATCAGCAAATAATGATTTGTCCATCTTAGAAGCAAAACCAGAACCTGATTTCATGCCAGCAAAATCTTCTTTAGAAAAGATACCACTTGCCTTACCAGTTCCAATAAAAGTACCAATAGTATCAAAAATATCAGATAAAGAGAATGATAAGATACCAATTAAAACAGGAATAATATTCTTAGCATCTGAGAACAATTCAGGAATACCAACAGTTATAGATCTGCCAAACCAATGAGAATAAGCAGTCCAAGCTTCACCCATATTATAACCAGCACTAAAATTAGTAACACCTAGAGGAATTCCAACGATAGTTGCGACAAGAATACCAATTAAAATTGAACCATTTACTTTCTTAATTAATAAAGTAATAATTGTTCCTAAACCAATTAAGAATACTACTAAAGTTTGCCAAGAAATAGATGTATTAATTGCAGGAACACCATAAGTAAAACTTACTAAACCAACATTACAGAAAGCAATGTAAATAATAAACATACCAATACCAGCACCAATAGCATTTTGTAAAGATTGAGGAATAGCAGTAATGATATATTTACGAACATTAGTAACAGTAATTAGAACATTGATTAAACCTGATAATAATACAACAGCAATAATACCTTCTGCTGATAAACCAAGTAAATAAGAAGTATATCCAGCAAGAATATTTGCAGCATTATTATTTAAACCTAAACCTGGAGCTGCAGCATAAGGAATATTGGCAATTAAACCAATCAAAGCAGTAGAAACAGCAGAAGCCAAGATAGTAGCAACAAACATAGCACCTGGCTCACCAAATCCAGCAAGTGTAGCTGGATTTACTACAATAATGTAAGCCATAGCAGCAAATGTAGTTAGACCAGCCATTACTTCACGTAACAAATTTGTCTTGTTTTCAGACAACTTAAAAAACTTTTCAAACATATTATTTTATCCCTTTCTTGTAATCTATCGCTTCAGATAGAACAAGAAAGCGTTCTATCATAGTCTTATCTTTACGGGATAAGGTAGAAACTCCTTCACCATATTTGAAGGATTATACGATTAATTACTCATCTATAATAACATAACAACTATATTAATTATCAACAAATATTATAGCTAACAAGATAAAAAAACATCCTCTCGGATGGAATTAGTTAAGTGGTGCCGACAACAGGAATTGAACCCGTAACCTACTGATTACAAATCAGTTGCTCTACCAATTGAGCTATGTCGGCAAAACAATGGTGGAGGCTACAGGGCTCGAACCTGTGACCCCCTGCTTGTAAGGCAGGTGCTCTCCCAGCTGAGCTAAGCCTCCACGTACGTTGCTCTACTATATTAGCATGGCCAAGGACAGATTTCAATATTTTTAAGAAAATTTGCGCAAAAAATTATTTATCTTTTTGTATACAGGTATAAATCAAGATTGAAACTAATACTATAACAAAACCAATAATAGTAGTTGTTGTTAATGATTCATTAAGGAAAATTGCTACTAAGATTGGATTTAGGATTGGTTCAATTGCTGATACAAGACTAGCAGTTAAAGGTGCTGTATGATTTAAACCAATAGTAAATAAAATATAACCTAATCCTAGTTGTAAAACACCTAGTATTACAACATATAAAATTGTTAAATGATCAAATGTACTTTCATTTAATAAAGATGGAAGTCCAATAATAGCGCACATTATATGTCCAAATAAAACAGATGATAAGGCATCACCATCTTTATTGCTATTTATCATATATACAGTTGCATAACAGATACCTGATAATAATGCGACTATGTTACCTAAGGTACTATCGAAAGATATTTCATTGGCAAATACAATTGTTATACCCAATAAAACAAAGAAACAAGTGATAATATCTATCTTACTTGGTTTTTTATGTTGAAATAACCATTGCATTAAGATAATAAATATAGGAGCGGTATATTGTAAGATAATTGCGTTAGCAGCACTAGTTAATTTATTTGCCATAACACAGAATGTTAAGGTACCACACATTCCTAGAGCACCTATCAATATAGTTTTATTGAATTTGATAGGATGTTTACTTAACTTAGCGAATGTAAATATGCACAAAGAAGATAAGATACATCTAGCTGAACCAATAGATAAGGCATCCCATTTTATTAATTTAATAAATAAGCCACCAATACTTAAAACTATAGCAGCACTAAATACCATCAATGGCCCATATATTTTCTTACTATTCATGAATCTTGCTCCTTTGAATATTTTAATTCCTTAAATATTATATTTAACAATTCAACAAAAAAACTATAAACTCATTAAAAAGTTTATAGTCAATTTCATTTATATTAATGAATAAAGTTACTTTAATACTGATATAGCATCAGTAATGGTTTTTTCCAATGCTTCCTTGCCATACTTATCAACTTCAGCCTTATTCTTTTCACCATGAGTAAGGCAACCTGCACCACCAATACAGCCACCAACACATGCCATACCTTCGATGAAGTTAGCATCAAGTAAGTTTTTACTCTTTTTTAGTAAAGCAATCTTACATTGTTCAATGCCATCACAAGCACATGATTTTAACTCAAAGTCTGTATCACCATGTTCCTTGATGCCTTGAGCAACCGCATCAGATAAGCCACCAGAGCGGGCAAAGATTCTACCATAATATGAGGCATTATCAAGATAGTTCTCTTCTAATTCAGTAATATCAATATCTTTTGAATCAAATAATGCTTGTAACTCTTCAAAAGTCATTGCTACATCAACATAAGATTTAACACTATCCTTTTTAATCTCAGCTTTTTTCGCAGTACATGGACCAATAAATATAACCTTACAATCCTTTTCATTTTCTTTTAAATATTTGGCAATTGTAGCCATAGGTGAAAGATTATGAGAAATATAAGGTACTAAATCAGGGAAATTCTTTTCAACATAACTTACAAACGCTGGACAACATGAACTTGTTAAGAAACCCTTTTCTACAAGTTCTTTACTTTCGGCATCTGCTACCATATCAGCACCTAAAGCTGCTTCAATTACAGTATAGAAACCAAGTTTCTTAAGTCCAGTAATAACTTGACCTAATTTAGCGTATTTGAATTGGCTAGAAATTGATGGGGCAACAACTGCATAAACTTTATAATTTTGATTGTTATTGCTCTTCTTAATTATGTCAATGGTATCAAGAATAAATGACTTATCAGTAATTGCACCAAATGGACATTGATATACACAAGCTCCACAAGCAATACATTTATCATTATCAATTGCTGCAGCCTTATCATCATTCATCTTTATGGCATTAATCTTACATGCATTTTCACAAGGTCTTTTACGACTAATGATAGCAGTATATGGACATACTCTAGCACAAGAGCCACATTCTTTACACTTTGTCTTATCAATATGAGCTACATGTTTTTCATCAAAATATATAGCATCAAACTTACATGCTTCAAAACAACGATGGGAAATACAACCTCTACAAACATTAGTAACTTCATATCCTCCCATTGGACATTCATCACAAGCGATATCAATAACTTGAATTACATTTGAATTATTTTTATCACCACCCATTGCAATCTTAACACGTTCTGCTAGAATTGCTCGCTCCTTATAAACACAGCAACGCATTGTTGGAACTTTACCTGGAACTATCATCTTAGGTATATCTAACATATTTTCCACTAGACTATCATTCCATGCTAGACGGGCTACTTCACGAAGAACCTTGTATTTAAGATGCTGAACTTTTGTATCAAATTTATGCATTTTGCTTCCTTTCTAAAAATAACTAACCTTTATACGCTTACCCATTTGTTTTAAACAAGCAGTAAGTTGTTCAACCAAATTCATTTTAATATTAAAATTGATTGGTAAATCAGGATTTTGATGTGCTGGATTTATTGCACGACCTACATAGAAATTTATATCGGTTGCTTCTTCAAACAACATACGACAAATTAATGAAGCACCATCCCGATTAAATCCCCATTCGGAATATAATTCATTTTTGTCTAAAGCATCCTTAGCATATTCTATAACTTTATTTATAGTAATTACACCCTCTGTTACTAAATCAACACCCTCAATTTCAGCAATCGGTGGTACATCACTTCTTTCAAAAGACAAACTTGTCTTTATAGGCTTACCTAAATATTTCGCAGCAATAGAAGAAGTGGTACCTCCACAAACTATATGCTTGCCTTCTTTAGAGAAGAACAATGCCATCATACGATTACAATCATCCTTATTACGAGGAGGACCAAATAAGATATTCATAGGTTCTCTTTTACGAATCTTTACAACACATGCTGTAGCATCATCGCCAGGATGATAACCATATTCTTTATCACACTCATCTACAAGCATCGTGGCAAGTGTTTTAGCGGTATATCCCACAATAGATATACTCTTCATAAATTCCGCAATATCTTCCCACTTCCAACCAAAGTTAAAAGCAAGCCCAATTCCTGCATGAGGACATCCATCACTCATTGCGGTTATTACATCACCTTCTTGTAACTTAATTGTAGACTTTAAAACGTTCTTTTCGCAAATTGTTATCTCTTGTTTTGGATAATCATATATCTCACCATTACGCAAAAAGATAACATTAGGATTATCATATTGAATTATTTCTACTATTTCATTTTCAATTAAATGAATAATAGTAAAAGTAGAATAAGCCACACCCCTAACAGAACAAATAGGAAGTGTTGCCGCAATTGTCGCAACACAATCTTCAAGTTTAATACCCTCTGCTAGCATAGTAGAAATTATCTTAGATGTTAAAGTAGAAAGAATACTTGCCTTAACGCCACTACCAAGACCATCAGCTAATACAATAACTGTTGAGTTATCACCTTCTTCAACAATATCAACATGGTCACCGCAAAGTTGTTCACCATCATGATTTATGCTTTTATAGCCAATATCAGCACATAAATTATTCATCGCCAATTGACTCCTTTAACTTTGTCAAAGCGATCTTAGTCTCAGCGGCAGTCTCTCCAAGCAAAGATGCTATCTCTTGAACAATACGCATTTGCTTATCAACTACCTTATCAGCGATTTCAACTGTTTGATGACTTATATTTTCCTTCTTCTTACGTTGTGTTTCCTCAGCTGTAACATCACGAAGAATACAAAGAATAAGTTTATAGTTTATATCATGGACAACAGTCTTATCAACATACTTTTCATATTCTGCTAGATATTCGCGTTTGTTATGAATGTTTGAACCACCAGAAATTACATTCACAAAATCCGTTGGATCAAGTATACGAACAACTTGATCACCTAAAATATCAGACTGCTGACGTAAATTAAGTATCTTTAATGCCGCCTTATTAACTTGTTGAACCTCAAGTTTTTCATTTAAAACAATCAAACCATTTGGTGAGTTTCTAGCAATAGTATCTGAGAAGTTTTCTGCCTTTTCCTTTAAGAAAGGTAGACACATAGAAATCTCAGCCTTGCCATGTAAGATTGCAATAGCCTTTTCGCGACATGTATTATAACCACAAGAGCCACAATTTAATTCATCACTAGGTTTAGTCTTACCCATTTGTAAAAGTGTTTCCTTAATCTCTTGTTCACTTGGCATAATATTTCTTTGCTTAATAACAGCAAAATCTTTATATAACTCATCACTAGTAGGTTGATCTACAACAAAATCATTCTTACCAGCATATTTAGAAACAGAAGCATAACCATTTACTGGCGAACGATGGAATTTTTCCATAACAGGACCACCAATACAACTACCAATACATGCTGACATCTCAATGAAGCATTTATGAACATTGCCTCTTTCAATTTCCTTTAAAGCAGCAATACAATTTTCCGTACCATCAATAGCCATATAAGTATAGTTAGGATTATTTAAAGCCATAGTCTTTAAAACACCACCAGTAGTTGGAAAGAATCTTGCCTTACTATTATCATTGCTATCTAGTTTTTCTTCTAAAGTAATATTTTCTGCTTTTAACCAAGCAGTTAACTCGTCATAAGTTAAAACAGCATCCACAATGCCTTCATAGTGTTGTGCTTCATCCTTTTTAGCAATACATGGTCCAATAAATACGGTCTTAGCATTTGGTATACGCTTTTTAATATCTTTACAATGTGCCTGCATAGGAGACAACACTCTGGCAAGACATGGCATTAAATTAGGGAAATGCTTTTGAATCAATAAATTAACTGAATGACAACATGAAGTGATAATAATATCATTTTGACCTTCTTTACATAAATTTTCATATTCATTTTTTACAATTGTGGCACCAACAGCAGTCTCTTCAACATCATAAAAACCTAACTTCTTTAAAGCCTCACGCATAGATTCAATACCTACGCCTTCGTAATTGGCAATAAATGAAGGAGCAAGACTTACAACAACAGGACTACCACTTTGTAAAAGAACTTTTACCTTTTCTGTTTCATCAACAATTTGTTTAGCATCTTGAGGACACACAACAAAACATTGGCCACACATAATACACTCGTTGCCAATGATATAAGCTTGGTTTGCTGAAAAACGTATCGACTTAACAGGACAGTGTCTAATGCACTTATAACAGTTCTTACAATTTGATTTCTTTAAGGTCAAACATTCCATTGTTTATCCCCTTTCTGGATGAATTTCACTTAAGACTTTATCAACGAAAAATTCATGGAAATTTTCGGGAGTAACTCCGGTATATATATTACCATCAATTGTTATTGTTACGCCAATACGATTACACTTGCCAGTGCAAAAACTACCAGCAAGTGTAACATCGTTTTGTAAATTATTATCTGCTATGGCTTTTTGAAAAAGTTCAATAACTTTTTCTGATCCTCTCAAATAGCATGAAGAACCCACGCAAATTTGGGCAATCATTTTACTTCACCTTTTTTAAGATATTCTCTTCAAAAAACTCGTCAACAGTCTCAGGTGTTACAGAATAAAACTTATCATCAACTGTAACACAAACACCTTGTTGACATTTACCCATACAGAATGTGCCTGCTAATTCAACAACATCATTAAGATTGTTTTCATTTATAAGATATTGTAATTGTTCAACTACTTGTCTAGAACCTTTAATATGGCATGAAGAACCAATACAAACTGTTACTTTCATTTTACTTTTTCTCCTTTATTCGTAATCCACAACATCAATCCAAGAATTTAAGAATTCTCTTTCTCTAGCGTTACCCTTAGCTAATTGAGAAGCAGCTACAATAGGCATCCACTTTTGTACATATTGTTTAGCAGTATCGCTTTTTTCACAGAACAAATCAAGATATTTCTTAGCACCATCTATATCACCATCAAGCCAGAATGATAGATAAGTACGAGCAGCATCAGCTGAAGCATTACCTTGAGTTGCATGAGACCAGTCTAGGATATATGGTATACCTTCTTCGTTAATAATTATATTTGATGGATTAAAATCACCATGACATACCTTATTATGTTTAGGCATTGCTTCTAGACGAGTATGAAGGTCATAACGTACTGTTGCTGATAAATCAGTTTCACTAATCTTACGATTCATCTTGTCTTTTAATTTAGTTAAATTAGGACATGTTTTAGAATGCATAGTAAGTTGTAAATCAACAAATAAATTTAGATATTCATCCTTCTTTTCTGGATTTTCTTTCATTAATTGCGCAAGAGTTTTACCCTTAATATACTCAGAAACAATTGTCCACTTTCCATCAGTCATTGTAACCGCAAGAATCTTAGGAATATTCAAACCAGTTCCTTCAACTCTTGCTTGATTTAGTGCTTCATTTAACACACTTGCTTTTGAGAAAGTTTCATCAAAAACCTTATATACTTTTGCACCATCACGGTAAACGGTTTTATTATTTCTAACCGCAATAATACGACTAAGTTCCATCTATTTATCCTCCCTTATTTCTTCTTTAAACCGCTCTTTGCACGGCGGTATGCTTGTTTAAAGTTACGATCATCATCAACTACTTCAATATTTTGAACTGTTGGCATTTCAGGTTCTTCAAAATGTTTATTACCATAATAAGCATTTAGATACATTTGCTTAATTTCACTCATCAAAGGATAACGAGGGTTAGCACCAGTGCATTGATCATCGAATGCTTGTTCAACCATAGCATCAAGACGATCTAAGAAGTCCTTTTCATCAGGTACATAGTCCTTGATAGTTGGTTTAATACCTACTCTAGCCTTTAAATCATTTATAGCCTTAATTAAATTTTCTAGTTTTTCTTGATCGGTATTACCACCTAATTTTAACGCATCTGCAACCATAGCGTATCTTTCAAGTGTATGCGGATGATCATATTGGCTAAATGTTCCCATCTTAACTGGAGCTTCAGCAGCATTGAATCTTAATACTTCTTCTAACATTAAAGCATTGGCAATACCATGTGCGATATGGTGGAAGGCACCAAGTTTATGAGCCATTGAGTGACATACACCTAGGAAGGCATTAGCAAATGCCATACCAGCCATAGTAGCAGCATTAGCCATCTTTTCACGTGCTTCTACATCATTTTGACCATTATCATAAGCACGAGGCAAATATTCAAATATTGTTTGTAATGACTTGATTGCTAGACCATCAGTATAATCAGTTGCCATAACTGAAGCAATTGCTTCTAAAGAGTGTGATACAGCATCAATACCAGAAGCAGCTGTTAAGCCTTTTGGAGCACTCATATGGAAATCAGCATCAATAATTGCCATATTTGGAAGTAATTGATAATCAGCTAATGGATACTTAACACCTGATTTTTCATCAGTAATTACCGCAAATGGTGTTACTTCTGAACCTGTACCAGCAGATGTTGGAATAGCAATAAAGTATGCTTTTTCACCCATCTTAGGGAAAGTATAAACTCTCTTACGAATATCAATGAAACGCATTGCCATATCCATGAAATCAGCTTCTGGATGTTCATACAATACCCACATAATCTTACCAGCATCCATAGCACTACCGCCACCTAAAGCAATGATGCAATCAGGTTTGAATGCTCGCATAAGTTCAGCACCAGCCTTTGCACAAGCCAATGTTGGATCAGGTGCTACATCAAAGAATGTTTCATGAACAATACCCATTTCATCTAATTTATCAGTAATAGGCTTTGTATAACCATTGTTATATAAGAAACTATCTGTTACTACAAATGCTCTCTTCTTACCCATGACAGTCTTTAATTCATCAAGGGCAACAGGTAAGCATCCTTTCTTGATATATACTTTTTCTGGTGCTCTAAACCACAACATATTTTCTCTCCTCTCGGCCACTGTTTTAATATTGATAAGGTGTTTAACACCAACATTTTCAGAAACACTATTGCCACCCCAAGAACCACAACCAAGTGTTAGTGATGGAGCAAGTTTAAAGTTATATAAGTCTCCTATACCACCATGAGATGAAGGTGTATTAACAAGAATTCTACAAGTCTTCATACGACTAGCGAATTCATTTAATTTATCTTGTTCAGTAGTAACATTTAAATA
Source organism: Erysipelotrichaceae bacterium (assembly GCA_963609745.1). Lineage (GTDB taxonomy): Bacteria > Bacillota_I > Bacilli_A > Erysipelotrichales > Erysipelotrichaceae > Colivicinus. The sequence continues at coordinate 10,070 of CAVDLK010000023.1, forward strand.
TATTGAAGATGTATGGCCATAACCACCATCAGCAATCAAATGTTCAGCCTTTGAGAAAGCATCTTGTATATCTTCAGCCTTATACATTGCTAGTACTGGAGAAAGTTTTTCATGCGCAAATTCTTCAGAAAGATCCACACTCTCAACTTCACCAATTAAAATCTTGCTTCCCTCAGGAACATCAACTCCAGCAAGTTTCGCAATCTTATATGCAGATTGGCCAACAATCTTAGCATTTAAAGCACCATTAATTAAAATAGTTTTTCTAACTTTTTCAAGTTCTCTATCTTTAAGGAAGTAACAACCTCTAGCAGCAAACTCTTGTTTAACTGCATCATAGACATTCTTATGAACTATAACTGATTGTTCACTAGCACAAATCATACCATTATCAAAGGTCTTTGAATGAATGATAGAACTTACTGCTAAAACAATATCAGCACTATCATCAATAATAGCAGGTGTATTACCAGCACCAACACCTAAGGCAGGTTTACCACTTGAATAAGCAGCCTTTACCATTCCTGGGCCACCTGTTGCTAAGATGATATCAGATTCTTTCATAAGTAGATTTGTTAAATCTAGACTTGGTATATCAATCCATTCAATAATATTTTCAGGAGCTCCTGCTTTAACTGCAGCATCTAATACTATTTTTGCAGCAGCAGTAGTTGATTTTTTAGCACGAGGATGTGGACTAATAATTATCGCATTACGTGTTTTTAATGCAATCAAAGTTTTAAATATTGCTGTTGATGTAGGATTAGTTGTAGGAATAACTGCACCAATAACACCAATTGGTTCAGCAACCTTTTTAGTACCATATGCCTTATCATATTCAATAACACCACAAGTTTTAGTATTCTTGTAAGCATTATAAATATATTCAGCAGCATAGTTGTTCTTAATTACCTTATCTTCAACAACACCCATACCTGTTTCTTCAACAGCTAATTTCGCAAGTGGAATTCTTGCTTGGTTTGCAGCAATCGCAGCTGCCTTAAAAATTTTGTCCACTTGTTCTTGAGTATAAGTAGCATATTCTTTTTGCGCCTTCTTTACACGAACAAGTGCTTCTTCAAGTGCTTCAACATTGTCAATGATTTTTCTTTCCATAAATCAAACCTCCTTTTTTGATTGCCATTTTAAGTGAGCTAGGGATAATGCTAGATTTTCATATTGTATTTCAACATCCGCCGGCTTATATAATCTACACGGGGCAAAACACCAAATCAATTTAACATTACATTCATATAACTTATTTAAAACTGATTGAGCCGACTTTGCAGGTGTTGTGATAATACCAACATTTACATCATTTTCTTTACAAAATTCTTCCATCTTCTCAATAGGAAATACATATTTGCCTGAACTTAATTGAATTGCTTCATCAATACTATTATCAAAACCAGCTAATATTTTTGTTCCGTATGTTTCAAAACCACTATATTCTAGAAGTGCTTTACCAAGTTTACCAGCACCAACAACAATTGCACCACCATCATCGAAACTCAAAACATCTTTCAAACAATTCTTAAGTTCAATAAGGTCATAACCTATCTTAGGCTTACCATTTTTACATACCGAAGCTAAATCTTTTCTTACCTGTACTTCACCTAAACCTAATTCCTTAGCAATTTTGCTTGAAGAAATATTCTTAATATCCTCTGATAAAGATTCAACATAGTTAATATACATAGGAATTCTGCCAAGAGTTGCCTTTGATATTTCACATCTATCCACAGTCTCACCTCCTTACTTCGTTAAAATTTTAACAAAGTCCCAATTAACTGTAAATTGCTAAATAAGCAATTCGGTATTGCATATATCAATATACATATTATAGATATCTACCTTATCAATAAAAAATCTACCGAATGGTAGACCCTTAAGCTTTAAAATATTCTCTTTTTACTTTAATAAGTTCTTCAATAAATATCTTATCTAATTCACTTGATTGATAATCAGCCCGATTTATTAAAACATCTTTATAGATATTATTAGCACACTTTCTTTCTATTAAATTATATTTTGAAAGAATATCCTTAGATACAGATGACACCCACATATAAGTATTAGGGTTCTTATTTAATAACTCAAATTGACTATCATAATCCGAAATTAATATCCTACTACCCTTAACATCCTTTTTTAAATCTATTAGATGCAACAAAAAGTCAGGATGACCAATCTCATCATAAGAAGCAAGATCAGAAAGTGTAATATTTTTCTTATTATTTAAAGGTGATTCCTTACTAATTAGTAATTGATAAGAAAATTCAACAATAAGTTCTCCTACAATACCCTTTTCATGAGTTAAAGACTTGTAATATTTCTCATCAACATCGCTATATCTTAATATTCCAAGCCCACCATCTTCTTTCAATATGTTATTAATAATCGCATCATTATCAGCTTCCCTATATAATAATTCAGCATTCATATTAGAAGTAACTTTTAAAGAAAAGTTCTTAAAAGCATTGGTAATATATGTTGCCCTTGGT
>CAVDLK010000024.1:0-2790 GCA_963609745.1 Erysipelotrichaceae bacterium
GTTGAGGATTATTTAAGTATTAAGCCAAGTGAAAATTATGATAAATCTTTAATTAATATTGTTAATACAGAGGTGGATAAGGCTTATTACTCAGATGTTTTATCAATTCAATTAAGAAAAGATTTAGATAAGAATTTTAAGATTGCTTTTTCTCCGGAACATGGTGCTTCATATCATCCGGTAATGGATACCTTAAAACTAGCAGGTTATGATGTAAGCGAGGTAAAGAGTCAATCTACTCCAGATCCTGCCTTTTCTGGCACTAAAACACCAAATCCTGAACAAAGAGCTGCTTATGATGAAGTAATTGATTTAGCCAAGGATATTAAAGCTAAATTATTATTAGTATGTGACCCAGATGGTGATAGGATGGGTGTTGGTATCTTACATAATAATGAATATGTTATTTTAAATGGTAATCAAACAGGTGCTTTATTACTAGAATATATTTTAAGTACTTATGAAGATTTAAATATTAAAATAGATAATCCTTGTATGTTTAATACTGTAGTAACCTGTGATGTTGGTGAAGCAGTCGCAAGAATGCATGGTTGCGATAATGAAAGAACTTTAACGGGTTTTAAATATATTGGTGATAAGGTAAGACAATATGAAACAAATAAGAAGAAGACATATGTCTTTGGTTATGAAGAATCATATGGCTCTTTGATTAAACCATTTGTTAGAGATAAGGATGCAACTCAAGCCTGTCTATTATTAGCTGAAGCTTGTGCATATTACTTAAGTAAGGGTAAAACCTTATTAGATGTAATGAATGAAATATATGCTAAGGTTGGTTATTATTATGATGCCCAAATTAGTGTAATGTTACCAGGCGAAGATGGTGCTATAAAACTACAAGAAATCATGAATAATATTAGAAATAATCCATTATCTTTCCCAGGTGTAAATACTGTTAAGATTGAGGATTATAAAACCCAAAAGATTTATGAAAATGGTAATGTAATTGATTTTAAATTACATGATGTTTCTGATGTTATTAAATATTATCTAGATGATGGTTCTTTTGTGGCAATTAGACCTAGTGGAACTGAACCAAAATGTAAGTGCTACTTATCAATAAAAGATATTGATATGGATAGTGCTATGAATAAATGTGATAAATTTAGTGAATATGTAAAGACTATCTTACAATGATTGAAGATATTAAGGAAAAAGCTTTAAAGGAAGGTGTACCAATTATTAAGGATGAGGGGCTCATCTTTCTTTTAAGTTTAATTAAAGAGAATAATTATAAAGATATCTTAGAACTTGGTACCGCTGTAGCATATTCTAGTATGGAAATGGCTAGATTAGATAAAGATATCCATATTGATACCTTAGAAAAAAATATCGATATGTATAATCAAGCAATTAAGAATATTGAAGATAATAATCTTGTAGATCAAATTAAAGTACATTTTGGACCAATAGAAGAATATAAAACTGATAAGATGTATGATTTAATCTTTGTTGATGCAGCTAAGGCCCAATATGGCAAATACATGGAACAATTCATTAATAATCTTAAACCAGAAGGTAAAATGGTCTTTGACAATATGATATTTCATGGTTTGATATATGATGTTGACAATATTCAATCAAAAAACCTTAGAAATCTCGTTAAAAAGATTATTAAGTTTAGACAACTTGTGCATAACGATGAGCGTTTTGATATAATGATGAATGACAATATTGGGGATGGAATTCTTGTTTTGTCTTGGAGGAAAAAGTGAAACCTAAAAACATCATGTTGCTTGGATTCGTTAATCGTGCTGTCGAATATATTGATAAGCACATGGATGAGGAACCAGATGCACGATTGGCAGAATTAAAAAATATTGACCTAGCATCTATTAAGGATGAACTTGCGGATAATTTAGATTTATCTTTAGGTACTATGCAATCAACGATGTCAACATTACTAAAAGCTGGTAATGAGGCTTTTGATAAATTTATTGAGAATCATAGTCAAAGATCTTTTTATGATGAAATAAGTAATATATTTGATGAAGATAAGAAAAAAGAAGATTTAGTAATAAATAATCAAGACAAACTTGCGAACTTATTATCTTTTTATAATCTAGATGATGATTTTGATATCGAAGAAGAATTTGAAGAAGAAGAAAAACAAGTAGAAGAAAATATCAAAGAAGTAACTGAAGAAAATAAGGAAGAAACAGAATATAAACTATCTCCTGAAGATCATGAATTAATGCAAGAAATAGCTAAGAATGCTAGTTCTGAAGAAGATGCAAGACCTTTACCATTGCATTATGATAAGAAGACCAATGAGGATATTGATTCAATCTTTAATGAAATCATTGAAAATGAAAATAATGATGAAGTTGATGATTCAAATATAGAACCTATAAAAGAAGATAATGAATCTATAGAACAATCATTTGAAGAATTACCTCCAATTGATACTACTTTAATTAATGAATTATTAGATAAAATTATCACTGTTAAAGATGATGAAGATAAATTTGAACCTAAACAAGAAGATATAGAATTACCTGTAAATGATGATAATAATGATGTTTTAGGTAATAGTGAATTAATTCAAAATATCATCGAAGAATCTTTAAAACAAACTGAAGAACCATTAGCAAAAGAAAATAACGATATAGATAGTAATGAAATCGTTGAAAATACTGTAAATCAAGTAGAAGAAATAAGTGATACAAATATTCAAGAAGATACAATTCAAAATGAAAATGTAAATGATTCTCTTGAAGAAAATGAATTTATTGATGACTTTAATGATTATTTAGAGCCTGTATATGC
>CAVDLK010000024.1:2820-12572 GCA_963609745.1 Erysipelotrichaceae bacterium
AGATACAATTCAAAATGAAGATGTAAATGATTCTCTTGAAGAAAATGAATTTATTAATGACTTCAATGATTATTTAGAGCCTGTATATACTCATGAAGTTATTGAAAATCCTTTAGTTGATATTCATTTCGATGAACCTGTTGAAGAAGAAATAAACAATGAAGTTGAAACCGTTAATACTAATGAAGAGCCATATGTTAGTACTTTAATAGATGATCTTAAGAAACAATTAGAGGTTGAAGAAGAGATTAAGAAACAAAAAGAAGAAAATAATAAAGAAATATATGATCGTATTTCTAGGATGTATCCATATTTATCAAAGAGTTTTGTTAAGACGGTGTTTGATTTGAAGGAAGATTTTGCTAGAGAATATGCAAGTGGCCAAAATGTGGTAGTTTTACATCGTATTAGATTTATGAATGTTGATAATTTAAGACAATTTGCGGAGATTGCTTTAAATCATGATTATTTAATTAATGTTGATGAGGATAAATTAATAGTTGATATATTTAAACAGTTTGATAATTCTGATGGTAAGATATTAGCTAATATTTATGAGATTGCCAATCAAGGTTGCTTATTGAATGGTACATATGAAGGTTATAACGTTATTGTTAACGAATAAGAGGTAGGATAAATGAATTTATTTGATGATGAAAAAAATAACACTTTAGACATTCCTGATTTTGTAGAAGATAAGGATGATACTGATTCACAGGATGTAGATATGTCAATATTTAATATGTCTGATGAAGAATTATATGATGATGTTCCTAAGAAACAAGAGAAACAAGATAAGCCTAAAACAAAGAAGAAGTCTAATTCTACTATTGTTTTATGTATTGTTTTAATTTGTATCTTATTAGTAACTAGTATAGTTGCGACAATTATTGCTTTTAAGGAACATAATGCTTTTAGCAAGTTAGAAGAAGAATTAACTCAAGTTAAGGCTACAATTACTGATTATCAAACAAAGATTAATGAAAAGGATAATCAGATAGCTTTATTAAATACTGAATTAGAAAGTTTAAAGAATTCTAATACTACAAGTGATCCCGATAATAAATATCCTAGTGGTACTAAATTATATATTACTGAAGATGGACATATGCAAGGTGTAAGAGAAACCGCTAGTGTTTCTGCCGATACCGCAAAGAATTCCGATGGTACTTCTTATGTACTTTATTGGGGTGATAGTGTAACTTTAACTGGTGATGCTACTAAAGATAGTGATGGTAACTATTGGGGTCAAATTGACGGTGGTTTTATCAGAATTGAATATGATGGTGAAATTTGGGCTTCAACTGAAGAACAATAGTTTATGAAAGATGTAATTAAAATAAAGGGCAATAGAAGGTTAAGTGGTACAGTTACTATTTCTTCTTGTAAGAATGCTGCTGTGGCGATATTACCTTCAGTAGTTTTGGCAAGTGAAGTTGTAAAACTATTTGATGTACCTGATATTCAAGATATTCAAGTATTAATTAAATTATTAAGAAAACTTGGTGCTGAGGTATCACAATCTGGTGATGCTTTAACAATTGATGTTACAGCTATAAAGAATATCGATTTACTTGATGAAGATGTTAGAAAACTAAGAGCATCCTATTATTTTATGGGTGCTTTATTAGGTAGATTTAAACATGTTCGAATGTATTCTCCTGGTGGTTGTAATCTAGGACCTAGACCAATTGATTTACATTTAAAAGGTTTTGAAGCACTAGGCGCAAAGATAAAACAAAAAGATGACATTATTGAAATTGATGCTGATGAATTAGTTGGTACTGATATATATTTAGATTTTGCTTCTGTTGGGGCAACAATCAATATTATGTTGGCTGCAATATTTGCCAAAGGCAGAACTACAATTGAAAATGCGGCAAAAGAGCCTGAAATTATTGATTTATCATCAATGTTGAATAAGATGGGTGCTGTAGTTCGTGGTGCTGGTACATCTGAGATTACAATTCAAGGTGTATCAAGATTAAAAGGTTGCATCCATGATATTATCCCAGATCGTATAGAGGCAGGTACTTATATTATTGCTGCTGCGGCAATGGGTGATAATGTAACAATAGAAAATGTTATCCCTCAACATATAGAAGCTTTAACTTCTAAGTTAGAAGAGATGGGTGTTAAATTAGAAATTGGTTCAGATTATGTTAAAGTTATCAGTGCTGATAATTTAAAACCTGTTGATATAATCACTCAGCCATTCCCTGGTTTTGCCACAGACTTACAACAGCCTCTAACAACATTATTAACTAAAGCAAATGGTGAATCACATGTTGAAGAAACAATATATATGGAAAGATTTAGACATTGTGATGAATTAAATAAGATGGGCGCTAATATTAAGCGTAGTAGAGGAAAAAGTACAATAAAAGGTGTGACACCACTCAAAGGTTGTGATATCATAGCAACGGACTTAAGATGTGGCGCAGCATTAGTTATTGCCGGTCTTATGGCCGAAGGAGAAACTATTATCCATGATGCTTATCATATTAATAGGGGTTATGAATCAATAGTAGAAAAATTAAGAAATTTAGGAGCGGAGATCGAATAATGTATTATTATGATTATTATTACAATGATGTCAATGATATTCTTACAAACATATCTTCATTGGTATCAAATTACAGTTTAAGTTCTATTTTGATTATTGTTTTCAAAATTGTTACTGCTTATTTAGTATTAGAAAAAACTGGTGAAAAAGGTTGGAAGACTTTAATTCCAATTTATCGTGATTATATTGAATATAAGCAATATTGGGTAAGTTCTATGTTTTGGCTAGACTTCTTTGCGGTAGTGATTGCTGTATTCCTATTTATGATTGGAGCGTTCTCTAGACTATTTATCGTATTTGCTGTTCTTGGAGTTATCGTATTGATTTGTAAGTTAATTATTAAAGTAATGTTACAAATTAAAAAGAGTGCTTGCTTTAATGAAAATGCTTTATTTGGATTTGCCTTATTGTTCATGAATACAATATTTGTTGGTATCTTAGCACTTGATAAGAAATATTCTTATATTGGCAATCCTTTCAATAATGTAGAACCAGAAGTTAAAAAAGAAGAAGAAAAAACTGAAGAAAACGAAGTAAAGGCTGAAGAATAGTCTATTGACTATCGTTAGTCTTTTAAGTAAAATAATTGAGTATGTTGACTTTCTTTGGAATGATAAGATTTCCAAGGTGTGAAGGGAGAAAAAGATGAAAAAAGGAATACATCCAGGTTATTATAAGGTAACTGTTACTTGTGCAGGTTGTGGAGCTACATTTGAAACTGGTTCTACAAAAAAAGAAGGAATTAAGGTTGATACTTGTTCCAACTGCCATCCATTCTATACAGGAAGACAAAGATTTGCTGCTTCAGCTGGTAGAATTGAGAAATTCAATAAGAAGTACGGTTTAAACAAATAAATAGAGGAATTTACCTCTATTTTTTTGGTTATAATAATTGTGTGTGAGGTGCTTATTATGTATCAAAGTTATAAAGATGGATGGGTTGAGACCATCAGTGGTTGTATGTTTGCCGGCAAAACTGAAGAATTAATTAGAAGAATTAAGGTTTTAGAATTTGCCAAGAAAGAGATTATGGTATTTAAACCGGTAATCGATAATAGATATTCGGAAACTAAGGTTGTTTCTCATGCTGGTAGTGCAGTTGAATCAATTGTAGTTAAAAATGCCTTAGAAATATTAAATTTAGTTAAACCAACTACTCAAGTTGTAGCCATTGATGAAGCACAATTCTTTGATGATGATATTTGTGATGTTGCCAACGAGCTAGCAAACCGTGGTATTCGAGTAATGTGTGCTGGTCTAGATACAAACTTTAGAGGAGAACCATTTGGTCCAATGCCAAAATTAATTACTGAAGCTGAATTTGTTACTAAATTAGCTGCTGTATGTAATAAATGTGGTGCTCCGGCAACTAGAACGCAAAGAATGGTAAATGGTAAACCTGCTTCATACAATGATCCTACAATCGTTGTAGGTGCAGCTGAAAGTTATGAAGCAAGATGTAGACATTGTCATGAAATTCCTGATAAACCTAGACCTGTTTTTAATAAAGAGTAAGAAATATGAATGCAAAAATAATTAAATTACAAGAAATAGAGAATCGTTATAATGAGATTTCTAATCTCATGCTTTTAGATGAGAATATTTCTGATCTTAAAAAATATACTAAATTATCTAAGGAACAAGCTCAATTAAAGGGTGCTTATGATGCTTATCAAGACTATAAAAGATACACTAAAATAGTTGAAGATGGCCAAGAGATGTTAAATGATGAAGATCCTGAAATTAAGCAAATGGCACAGATGGAAATTGAGGATGCTAATGAAAAGTTAGAAGCTTTAGATAAGCATATTGAAAACTTATTACTACCAAGAGATCCAGAAGATTCATATGATTGTTTAGTTGAAATTAGAGGTGCTGCAGGTGGAGATGAGGGCAATATCTTTGCTGGTGACTTATTTAGAATGTATAACTACTATGCTGAAAACATGGGCTATAAAGTAGAAGTTATGGAATCTAGCGAGTCAGAAGCAGGTGGCTTTACTTTAATCAGTTTCCAAGTTAAGGGTTTAGATGCTTATCGTCACTTTAAGTTTGAATCTGGTGCTCATCGTGTACAAAGAGTACCTAAGACAGAAACGCAAGGTAGAGTTCATACATCAACTGCAACTGTTATTGTTTTCCCAGATGTCGAAGATGAAGATGTTGATATTAATGATGCTGATTTAGAAATTGAAACCCATCGTGCATCAGGTGCTGGTGGCCAACATATCAATAAAACTGATAGTGCTGTTAGAATTGTCCACAAGCCTACGGGAATCACTGTTAACTGCCAAGATGGTAGAAACCAAATACAAAATAGAGAAACTGCTTTAAGAATCATTAAAGCAAGAGTTTATGATTATTATAAGCAACAAAAACTAGAAGCAGAGGGTGCTATCAGAAAGTCTAAGATTGGTACTGGTGATAGATCTGAAAAGATAAGAACATATAATTATCCACAAAATAGAGTTACAGATCACAGAATTTCTTTAACTGTAAATCAATTAGATCGTATTATGGAAGGTAAATTAGATGTTGTTATTGATGCTTTATTAGAAAATGATGATAAAGAAAAACTTTTAAATGGTAACGTATAATAATTTAATTCACAAATATAAGAAATCTTTTATTGAAAAAGGCCTTTCACCTGAAACGGTGAAACTTTTTCTTTTTGAACTATGTAATGAAGAAAAAGTTAACTTATATCTAGAAATGGATAATGAAGTTAAAGATAGTATCAATAAGAAATTTGAAGATGGTATTTCAAGATTATTAAATGATGAACCATTAAATTATGTATTGGGTTATTCTTATTTCTATGGTTATAAATTAATAGTAAATGAAGATGTATTAATACCAAGATGTGAAACTGAAGAATTAGTTTGTTTAGTATTGAGTAAATATGATGAATATTTTAAAGGTAAAAAGATTAATATTTGTGATGTAGGTACAGGTTCTGGTGCTATTGCCATTGCTTTAAAAAAGGAAGAAGATAATCTAAATGTTTATGCTTCTGATATATCTGAAAAGGCTTTGGAAGTGGCAGGTTTAAATGCTAGAAATAATGATGCAGATATTAATTTCTTATGTGGTTCGATGTTAGAACCTTATATAGAAAATAATATTAAAGTTGATATTTTAGTATCTAATCCACCATATATTAAAACAATTGAAACAATCGAAAATAGTGTTTATGATTATGAACCTCATGTAGCATTATTTGGTGGTAGTGATGGTTTGAAGTTCTATAAAGATATCTTTGAGAATGCTGGTAAAGTTGTTAATGAAAATGCTTTATTATTTTTTGAAATGGGTTATGACTTAGGAAATGCTTTAAAAGACTTATCTAAACAATATTTCCCTAAAGCAAATATTGAAGTATTAAAAGATATGAATAATAAAGATAGAATGTTGATGATTAACTTGTAAAATTATGTTTTGATTTTCACAATTATTTCACAGTGAAATGTTATAAATATATTGTAAAGTAATTTTTTCATTAAAAAATCTTCCAATTATTATTACTAAAAGGCCCTTAGGGGCTTTTTAGCATATAATATAAATTGTAAAAGGAGTTGTTTATGAAAGATTATATTATTACTTGTACTTCAACATGTGATTTAACTAAGGAAATATTAGAAAAAAGGAATATTAAATATGGCAAATTTAAGATGAGTGCCAATAATGAGACATATGATGATGATTTCTTTGATGATTATCCATATGAGAAATTCTATAATGATATCTCTGCTGGTATGCAACCTACAACATCTCAAGTTGGTTTTGGGGCTTATGTAGAGATGTTTGAACCATATTTAATTAAAGGTATTAATATCTTACATCTTACTTTATCTAGTGCTATATCTGGAGATTATGCTACATGTAAATCTGTTGCTGATGAATTAAATGAAAAATATGAAGGTAAGGTTTATGTATTAGATACACTAGGTGCATCTAGTGGTTATGGTATGCAGGTTATGATGGCTGCTGATAATAAGGATAATGGTATGTCTTTTGAAGATAATATTAAATATCTAGAAGATAATAAATTACATATCCATCACTGGTTTATTTCTACTGATTTAGCTTCTTATATTAGAGGTGGAAGAATCTCTAAGACGGCAGGTTTTTTTGGTACAGCTTTAAAGATTTGCCCTTTAATGAATATGCCTGCTGATGGTAAATTAAATCCTGTAGAAAAGATAAGAACTAAGACTAAGGCTATGGATGGTTTATTAAATAAGATGATTGAGTTATGTGATGATGGTTTAAATTATAGTGGTAGAGTATATATTTCTCAATCTATGATGGAAGATGATGTAAAACAATTAAGTGATAGGATTCTTGAAACATTCAAGAATGTTAAGAGTGTAGAGGTATTTAAGATCGGCACTACTATTGGTGCTCATACAGGTCCAGGAACTATCGCTTTATTCTTTAAGGGAGCAAAAAGAGTTTAATGGCTATTAAAGATTGGTTCACTTTTAAATCATCTGAACAAATAGATGCTGAAAAACTAAAATATAAAAATTGGGCTTATCCTTATGGTGATATGCAAAAGGAAAAGATTGATAATTTAATTCATGAATTAATTCCTGAGGAAGATCCTAAATTTGCGGTATTTAATTATTTAGTATGTAGGCAAACATTTTATCCTTTAGATTTTAATGAGATACCTAGTATAAGTACTGATGATTTTATTGCGGCACACAATACAATCAAAAAGAAATTTAATCCATTAAGTAAAAAGATAGTTTATAAATATATGGCTTTAGTTGAAGCTGATTTAAAGGTAAATGAAGAATTAAATTATCCATCTATTGATGAATTAAGAAATAGGGCACAAGAGATTAAAAATCTTCTTGGCTAATGAAAGGGCTATTATATGAGTTTAACTGCGGGAATTGTTGGACTACCTAATGTTGGTAAGTCAACATTATTTAATGCTATTACTAATTCGAGGGTTGAGGCTGCAAATTATCCATTTGCGACAATTGAGCCTAATGTGGGAGTAGTAGAAGTAAAAGATGAAAGATTAATTAATTTAAGTAAATTATTCGAACCAGAAAGAACAATATTTACAACCTTTGAATTTACTGATATTGCAGGTTTAGTTAAGGGTGCTTCAACTGGTGAAGGCTTAGGAAACAAATTTCTAGCTAACATTAGAGAAGTTGATGCCATATGTCATGTTGTAAGATGTTTTGAAGATTCTAGTATCACTCATGTATATGATCGAATAGATCCAGTAGATGATATTGAAATAATTAATTATGAGTTACAAATGGCTGATATTACAACTTGTGAAAATAGGTTAGGTAAGATTAAGACTAAGGCTTTAACTTCTAAAGATAAGGAAGCAATGTTTGAATATAATTTACTTAATAAGATATATGATGCTTTAAATAAGAATACTAATATTAGAAGTTTAGATTTAAATAAAGAAGAATTGGATTATTTAAAACAATTTAATTTCTTAAGCGCAAAACCTGTTATTTATGTATGTAATATTAAGGATGATGAAATAAATAATCCAGAAGCAAATAAGCATTATATGGCAGTTAAAGAGTATGCTAAGAAGGAAAATTGTGAAGTAGTACCTATTAGTGCGGCAATAGAAGAAGAATTATCGGATTTAGAAAAGGAAGATAAGATTGAATTCTTAAAGGATTTAGGAATTAATAGAAGTGGTTTAGATGAATTAATTACTAAATCATATAAGACTTTAGGTTTAGAAACATTCTTTACTGTTGGAAAGGATGAATGTCGTGGTTGGACATTTAAGTCTGGTATGTCCGCTCCACAATGTGCTGGTATTATCCATACTGATTTTGAAAAGGGTTTTATTAAAGCGGAAGTTTATAAATATGAAGATATTATGGAATATAAAACAGAAGCTAAATTAAAAGAAGCTGGTAAATTAAGACTAGAAGGAAAGGATTATCATCCAGTTGATGGTGATATTATGTTTTTTAGGTTTAACAATTAATGAAAGAATTAATTAAAAAATATATTTCTAAAGATATAGCATCTTTTATTCATATTGATGAATTATTAGATAGAGACTATACAATTGAATATGCTTCTAATAATGGTTTTATTATTCATGATGATTTAGTTAATTTTACTTATATATCATTTTCTGATTTTAAGGAAATGGAAGAAGTATTATCAACAAATAGATATGAATCTTATATTGCTTATGAAAAGGAAATTGTTGATTTTTATGGTGATAGTGGTAAAACTACTAATTTAATTCAATATTATTATCCATCTAATAAGAAATTTATGGGTTTAGAAGAATATGATTTAAGAATATTAGATGAAAGTTATATAGATATATTAGATGAATGTTATAAGGCTATAGGACCTAATGAATCAAATTTAGAGCGTCTTAAGAAAAAGGAAGTTATTGGTTTATTTGAAAATAATGAATTAGCTGGTATTGTTGGTAGACATCCTGAAGGTTGTATTGGTATGCTTCTAGTATTTGAAAAGTATCGTGGTAAAGGATATGCTACTATATTAGAAAAAGCTAAGATTAATGATTTAATTGATAGAAAAGAAAGAGTATTTAATGAAGTTGTTGACGGTAATCAAATATCAATTAAAATACAAACAAAACTAGGCTATATAAGAGGTTCAAAATTACTATATTGGAAACTATAAAAGATAAGAAAAGATATTTAATAGCGGTATCAGGTGGGCCAGATTCAATGGCCCTTTTAGATATGGAGTATAAAAAGGGTAACTATATTGAAGTTGCTCATGTCAATTATCATAAAAGAGATAGCGCATTAAGAGATGAAAAGATAGTAAAAGATTATTGTAAGAATCATAATATTAAATTTAATAGATTAAACTTTAATCCTAAAGATGTTAAGGGTAACTTTCAAGCAGCGGCAAGACTTGCAAGATACAACTATTTCAATAAAATATGTCAATTACATAAATTAGATGCAGTACTAGTAGCCCATCATAAAGATGATCATATTGAAACTTATTTAATGCAGATTAATAAGAATTTAGGTGTAAATTATTATGGTTTAAAAAAGGAAACTAATTTATATGGTGTTAAGGTAATTAGACCATTATTAGAGTATACAAAAAAAGATTTATTACAATATTGTATTGATAATAATTTGGTATATGGTATTGATGAATCTAATTTAAGTGATACTTATAC
>CAVDLK010000025.1:0-1655 GCA_963609745.1 Erysipelotrichaceae bacterium
TAGTCTGGATATTTAAATCAGGCAATTTCTTTCTTAATCTTCTTAAAGTATCATCTACAACTCTATCCGAGCCATAATAATTCTCATCCCAGACTTTTTCTAATATTTGTTCTCTTAAAAAAGCAGTACCCTTATTCTTAACAAATAACATCAATAAATCAAATTCCTTTGTAGTTAATTCAATTTGCTTACCATTACGATAGATTACTCTTTGATTTTCATCTATTTCATAACCATTAACTTCAATTAAATTACCCTCTTTATATACTCTTTTAATAATATTATTAACTCTTAAAACCATCTCTTTTGGGGAAAATGGTTTAGTAATATAATCATCAGAACCCTTTTCTAAACCAATAATACGATCAAATTCTTTATCACGAGCAGATAAGAAAATAACAGGCATATTAGCCTTTCTCTTCTTTATCTCTTCTATTAAATCAAAACCAGATTTCTCATCTAGCATAATATCCAATATCCATAAATCACAATCATTATCGATATTTTCATAAGCAGAATCATATGTTAAATAAGAATTAACACTATAGCCTTCTTTTTCTAGATAAGATTTCACTAATTCATTTAAATCTTTTTCATCTTCAACTACATTAATTATTCTCTTCATACCCGCCTGCCTTCTAATTGATTATACAATTAAAGCAAAATATAGGAAAATTACTTATTCTTTATTAAAAATATGATTCTTGATACAAATACCAAGATAATCATTATGAATATTAAAGCAATTATGGCAATCCAATAATAGCCCATACCTACAGCTAAACCAAGGCAGGCAGTACACCATATTGAAGCAGCGGTAGTTAAACCTTCTGGTGTATTATTTTCTCTTAGGCTTATAGTTCCAGCACCTAAAAAGCCAATACCAGTAATAACTCCTACAGTGAATCTACCTACACTTATAGCTACTGTAGGATTATTTAATGTTACAACTTCATAGATATAAAATCTTTCAATGATTGCTACTACGGTAGCACCAATAATAACTAAACAATGGGTTTTTAATCCAGCAGCCTTATTATTGATTTCACGATTAATACCAATAATCATACCTAAAACTGCAGATATTAAAATTCTGATAAATACATCATTTAGAGTTAATTCTTGGCCGATATTATAATTCATTTTTAATTCTTTTTACTCTTTTTAATATAGAATAAGTCTTTATTGACAATATTCATTAAGTGATCACTTACTCTTTCAACATCAGAAGCTAGTTGCAAGTATTGAGCACCTACTGCAGCATTACATTCGCCTTTATTCATTCTATCAATATGATTTTCTTCCATCTTCTTTGTGAAAACATCAACTTTTTCTTCAATGACTTCAGCCTTTTTAACCTTAGACTTATCATATTTCTTATATACATCAGCAACTATATTATAAATATCATTAACATAACCTTGAACTTCTTTTATTTCCTCAACTGCTGTATCAGAGAATGCTTGCATACTATCAGATAAGAATTCGGCATATTCCATGATATTTTCCGCATAGTCACCAATTCTTTCAATATCAGATATTGTACGATATGTTGAAGATAGATAATTTAAGTCATTAGCATTTTTAACTGTTTTAGAAAGTCTAGAAACAATATCAACTAAAGTATGATTTAAATAATTTAATTCATCTTCATT
>CAVDLK010000025.1:1665-12295 GCA_963609745.1 Erysipelotrichaceae bacterium
TAAATTCTTCTTTATAAGAGAAGTCTAATTTAGACACCATCTCTAATGAAGCATTAAAGTTAACAATGGAAATTTGTAACATATTAACAATTTCATTCTTAATTTGCGCAACCGCAATTGAAGGAGAAGACATCATGTTTTCATCAAAGAAGTATAAACGTTTCTTACTAGTTTCAACCTTTTCATCATCCTTAATTACAAGTGAAGTTATTCTAGCCATTTGATTAGATATTGGTAAAGCTAATAAAACTGAAGCAACATTGAACAAAGTATGGAACATAGCAAGTTGAGTTTGCGGAACACCTGGGAATAGATTTTCAAATAAGATACTAACGCTTGCTGCGTTACCACTTAGGGCTTTTACAATACTATCAACTACTTCTAGTAGAACAACACCACCACCATTGAAGATTAATTGGAATAATGATGTTCTTCTAGCCATAGCACCTGAGCCCATTGCGGCAAGCATACCAGTAACACAAGTACCAATATTAGCACCTAAGGTAATATAGATACCTTGTTCCAAGGAGATTAAGCCAGAAGCAATCATTGTGATGGCAATAGAAGTCATAGCTGAAGAACTATGAATTAAGGCTGTTAATATAGCACCTACAATGGTTAATAAAGCTACAGAATCTATGCTTGCTAGAAAGACTTTTAAGGAATCTAGTTGCGCAAAAGAATCCATAGATGAACTCATCATTGATAGACCAACAAAGATCATACCAAAGCCAATCATGACACCAGCAATCTTTTTTGTTTTATCTTTTTTCGCTAATAATTCAAGGAAAGCACCAACACCAATAAATGCACCAAAGATAGTATTTAAGGATATTGTAGATTCTCCACCTAGACCTAAGGCAACGATTTGGCCAGTTAATGTTGTACCAATTTCACTACCTAAGATTATTGTTGCTGCTTGATTTAATGAAATAATTCCTGCATTAACAAAACCAATAAGCATTACGGTTGTTGCACCAGAACTTTGAATTATAGTAGTAGTCAAAGCACCAATACAAACACCAATGATTTTATTATTTGATACTTTTAGAAATAAAGATTTAAGTCTTTCAGAACTAACAGCTTGTAAGTTATCACTGATAACATCACAAGCATACATGAAAGTACCAACACCAGCTAATAATCCTAATAAATGCGCAATAATATCTGTAGTAGCCATATTTCCCCTTAAATATAGTGTTACAAACTATATCCCTTTTCTTTGATTAAATCAATTACTTCATATACATATTTATGACATAGTTCTTCACTTTGTGCCTCAACCATTACTCTAATTAATGGTTCAGTACCAGAGGCTCTAACAAGAATTTGTCCATCGCCATTTAATTCATTTTTAATTTCATTTATTTTATTAACAATATCGTTATCATTTAAAACAATCTTTTTATCGACAACTTTTTGATTAACTAATAGTTGAGGATAAATCTTTAAACCATCAGTTGCTTTATTTAAATCATAATCAAATTCCATCAAAGCATTTAATAGACATAAAGCAGTTTTTAAACCATCACCATAGTTACAATCTTTTTTAATGATGATATGACCTGATTGTTCACCACCTAAAGAATAATCATTATTAAGCATGCTTTCTAGAACATACTTATCACCATTTTCAACAACATCTAATTTAATACCCAATGAATTTAAAGCCTTATGTAAACCAATATTAGAATAACCAGTTACAACTAAGGTATTATCATTAAGCATATTATGATTCTTTAAGTATCTAGAAAGAATATACATTACATAATCGCCATTTATTTCCTTACCCTTAGGGTCCATAGCAATCAATCTATCAGCATCACCATCAAAGGCTAAACCAAGATTATAATTATCCTTAACAATATTTTCTTTTAATGATTCTAAGTGAGTAGAACCACAATGATTATTTATATTAATACCATTAGGCTTGTTATTGATAACAGTTACATTAGCCCCTAAATCTTTTAATACATCCTCTGCAATATTAGAATTAGAACCATTAGCACAATCAACAAGAATCTTAAATGAATTTAATGGTTTATTATATATTTTCTTAATCCAATCTTTATAATGATCTAAACCTTCAGAATATGAATAAATATTACCAATATCATCTTGTACAGCATAATCAATACCGACAGGATTATCCATATAATCTTCAACTTTTAATAATTCTTCTTCTTTAAATTTAACACCATCATTAGAAAATACCTTAATACCATTATCATAATATGGATTATGTGAAGCACTTATCATAACGCCTAAATCAAAGCCATCATTTTGAGCAACATAAGCTAGACAAGGCGTAGAACAATAACCGATTAGATAAGCACTACAACCACTTGAACTGATTCCTGCTGCTAAGATATTTTCAAACATTGAGCTTGATAATCTTGTATCTTTACCAATTACAATTTTTGAACTAGCATTTTCCTTGGCATAATGGCCTAAGTATCTACCAATCTTATAAGCCATCTCACAAGTTAAAGTTTCATTTGCTTTTCCTCTAACACCATCGGTGCCAAAATATTTTCCCATTATTAATTTGCCTCCACAACAACTACATGTATGCTTAATCTTTCTAAAGTTAGATTAACATATGGATATTCATCTGCCTTAACATATAATGGTAAATCATATTCTCCAGCCTCCTGAGGCATTTCGAAATATACCATAATATCATCAGCAGTAATTGCATCAATATTATTAGGTGAACCACTAACAGTAACATTAATTTCACGATAATCAATATCAGAAATAGCTAAATTATTAGTATTATTAATAGCATTTAATGGTACTTCTTCAATTGTCTTAGATTCAATAGCCGATAAGACAACCTTAACATTAACAACTGTAACAGTAGATGCACTTACACCATCTGGTAATACTACTGGAAGCATCATTTCCAAATCAGCATTTTCAGTAACTGTTGACATATCAAAGTTAACATATACTTCATCAATAGCATTTAATATACTTTGTGCACCATAAATAGTTGTGGTTTGATGGTCAGTGATGGTTGCCGAATCTATAGCTAAACCAGTTGGAATTTGACCAGTTGGATTTAATTTAATCGCAACTTCCTTACTTGGTGAACTTACTTTAACACTTACTTCAATAGAAGCAGGAACAATCTCGGCATTTACCGCTTGGCCACTTGAATCATAGGCAACTAATGGAGCATTAATAGTAAAATCACCAGTTACACCACTACAATCAATTAAAGCCTTAACTAAAGCGATTGAATTTAATGTATCTTGGGAAGCACGGATATTAATCTTTGTGCCTTGACTAAATGTTGGAGTTCCTAAGATATATTTAGAATCCATAGCATCTTGATTAATGAAATCATAAGATAATTCAAATTGTTTAGTAGTCTTTTTCTTTAAAGTTATTGTAACTTCTGAAGGAGAAACAATAGCATTTACACTATCACCATAGCCTACAGCACTAAGTTTAATTGTATGAGTTCCTTCAGTATAACCTTCTAGATCTAATTGGCAATATCCTTTTTTAGCTGCCGCATTATTAACGTTGGCAGCCTCACCTGTTAAAACAATCTCACAAGCACTTGGAACACCACTTAATTCGAATGTTTCAGAATTATATCTAGTATTAATACTTACACCACTTAAAATTTTAGAACTAGTTAAAGTAGTGTTAGTACTATCATATGTGGCAACAAAATAAGCTAGACACGCTAATAATAGAGCGAATAAAGCGGTGTACTTGCTGGAAAAAAATAGTCTATCAATAATAGAAGAAGTCCATCTAAAAAACCTCATAATACTTTCTTCTAATGATTCATAAACTGTTCTACTATTTAAATTTTTAGAAGCAATTTTAAGAGCTTTTTCTTGCTTTTCAATAGAGGTCTTATTGTTTTTCATTCTTATCCTCCATTAAATTATCAAATATTTGCACAATATCTTCATTAACTTGATTTTTATTTAATTTAGCCTTTTGTTTTAAACGATTATTAGTAGGAACCTTCATATCTAATTCTTCAGTATCAGAATTATCTACTATATCATTATTAATTAAAGAACCTCTTTTCTTAGTACCCTTTTCAATAGCAGTTGTATCACCACAAATAACTCTTCTTAAATATTCTTTTAATTGTTTTTCATCAACAGAGAAGATTCTGCCATTTTCCGCAATAGAGATAACACTTGTTTCCTCAGAAACTACAATAGTTAAACAATCACTAACCTCAGCTATACCAAGTGCAGCACGATGTCTAGCACCATATCTAGAACTTAAATTAACATTGGTTGGTGGGAAATAAGCACTAGCACAAGCAACCTTATCACCTCTAATAATTACAGCACCATCATGTAAAGGTGTAGTAGTCATAAATATTGAACATAATAATTCTTTACTTACTTCGGCATTTACCGCAATACCAGTTTTAATATAATCTTGTAAAGATTGAGCTTGTTCAATGGCGATTAAAGCACCAATTCTTTGTTTTGATAAAGTTGTTGTAGCCTCATATAATTGATCAACTAATTGTTCTCTTTCATTTGAAAGTAAAGAAGATATACGAGAAAAAGCATTGGATTTACCAATCTTTTCTAATAAACCTCTTATTTCTGGCTGGAAGATAATTATACAAGCTAATAAACCCCAGTTAATAAAAATATCAGTAAAATAAGTTACTGTCGATAAACCAAGTAATTTCGCTAAACCATTAACTACAATAATAGCGATAATTCCCTTAAATATTTGTACTGTACGTGAATTATTCTTAATAGCCTTGATTGCATAATAGAATACAAACCACATAATAGCTATATCAATAACTACTCTAAATACAGACCATATATTTTGTAAAGTTAAGTTAATGCTATAATCTGTCATTCTCCCTCCCGTACATCTTTTGATTATATCATATGTTTTGGAGTGCCCAACAGGACTTGAACCCGCAACCTCTAGAATCGGAATCTAGCGCTCTATCCTTTGAGCTATGGGCACATTATTTTGTTGAACCAAGTCCACCCTGCCTTATATTAGTATTTTCTTCTTCTTTTGCTAGATAGAATCTATAAAAAATACCCTGTACAAATCTATCACCTTTTTTAATTATTAAATCCTTATCACCTCTATTAACAATACCAACAATGATATGTCCCTCATTATCAGCACCAAAATAATCTGCATCAATAATACCAACGGTATTTAATAAAGCCATTTGATATTTAAAACCCATTGAAGAACGAGGATATATTTGTAATACATAGCCATCCTCAATCTTACATCTAATACCAGTAGGTATTTTAATTGTTTCATTACTTTTTAAAGTAATATCAATAGGACTATAAAAATCATATCCGGCACTACCCTTAGTTGCCCTTATTGGTAATTTGATATCTTCATAATTAGCATCCAAACCAATGCTATCTTTTTTAAATTGTTCTTCACTTATTTTATAAAACTCTGCAATAAACATATTCACATTATACTATTTTAAATATTGAGATAAGAAGTTATATACATTATTAAACATAATATCTTCAACTTCTTTTTCATTAAAGCCAACTTCTAATAATCCCTTTACTAGATTTTGAGTATATGAAGCATCTTTTAAATCAATTGCCATTGAATCGCTACCTTTATCACTTAAAAAGTTCATATAATCAAAACCACATGCCAAATGTTTAACACCTACTAAATCCGCAATATATCTACCATGCCTTGCTAGATTTAAAGCATCTTGTTTTAATCTATCTTCATTTATGAAATTACCACAAGCATTTAAACCAATTAAACCACCCTTTGAAGCAATAGCCTTTATCTGTTGATCTGTTAGATTTCTATCATGATTGCATAACTTTCTAGCATTAGAGTGTGTAGCAATCACAGGCTTTGTACTACTTGAAATAATATCCCAAAAGCCCTTTTCATTTATATGAGATACATCAATAATCATACCTATCTCATTCATTCTTTTAACTACTTTAAAACCCAATTCACTTAAACCATACATTGAATCTAATTTCCAACCACAAGCTAAAGCATTTTTCTCATTCCAAACTAAAGATGCAACTTTAACATTATGTTCAAATAACCAATCAACCTTTTCTTCAACATTATCCTTAATACCACACATTCCTTCTACAGAAATGATAGCTAATGTTTTATCATCAACAATTAAATCTTTATTTGATTTAACTAATCTAATACTTTCTTCTTTATTTAATAAGTTATTACAATTTAAAACCATGTCTTGCATAGTTTTAAAATCTTCATAACCTTCAAACCAACAAGCAGTAAATACACCCTTTACATCACCACTATTTAGATTTGGTAGATGAATTCTATTTAAGATATCACTCTCACCTTTTAAAGTTCTATGATATAAATCCGAACCTATATCCGCATGCATATCAAATGTTTTCATTTATTTTCCTCATCTTTTCATAAATTCCATTAAAATAATTTAATAATTTATCAGGAATAACTTTACATACCTTTCTATCAAAAGTATATAAACCATTAACCTCACCCTCAACATCAGATAATTGAGTATATATCACGCCACATAAACCCTTTTCAATCTTCGAAATAACCATCTTCTCATACATCTCAATTATCTTATTAGTAAGTTCTTCTTCATTATTACATTTACCATATCCCCAAGCTACCTTAGCATCATCTTTCTTCAAGATAAAGCCACCACATTCTGATAATAAGAATGGTCTAGTACCTACTTTTAAATCCTTAGTTCTAAAATAAACATGTTCTGAATCAAAATCTGATTTATTCTGTTTAAACCAACCAGATGTAGCATCATACAATCTACTATCATCATAATCTTTCAACATTTCATATAACTCATCAGCATTAAATTGACCCCATCCTTCATTAAATATCGTATAGATGATAATACTTGGATGATTATATAGATAATCTAAACTTTGCTTACAATGTTTAATAAAAAATTCTTGTCTTGAATCTAATTTATCAACATTATCTTTTCTAGAAATACCAATAGTCGCTAGAACAGTATCTTTAATAAAACTATATTTACCATTTTCAACCATATCTTGTATTACAAGCATTCCCAATCTATCACAATCATAATAGAATTGTTCATCCTCAATTTTGATATGTTTTCTTAAAGTATTAAAACCAAGTTTCTTCATTCTTAAGATATCTAATTCATATCCATCTTCACTATCAGGAATAAATAATGTATCTTTCCAATAACCTTGATCTAATACCCCATTAATAAAGATAGGTTCACCATTTAAACAAACTCTATTAATACCATTAATATTTATTATTTCTATTGTTCTTAAACCATAATAAAATTCCACTTTATCTTCTTTATATGTTAATTCATCATAATAAAGATATGGATTATCATAAGTCCATAATATTGGATTATCAACATCAATCCTTTTTTCTAATACTTCACCATTATTAATAAAATATTTTAAATCTACACCATTTAAATCTGTTTTAATCCTTAAATCAGTAATATATTCTTTAGGAACCTGTTCTAACCAAACAGACTTCCATATACCAGTAACCGGTGTATACCACATACCTGATGGTTTTAATGTTTGTTTACCATAAGGATAAGTTGTATCTAAAACATCAAGAACATTTACCATCAACTTATTTGTTCCTTCAACAACAAAATTACTTATATCAAATTCAAAAGGTAAATAACCACCATAATGTTTTCCTACATTAATACCATTTAAAGTAATTGAACAAATCTGATCAACAGCCCCAAAGTGTAAAATAACTCTATCTTTAATCTTCTTAAATTCAAATTCTTTTTCATATAAAAGATTCTGTTCTAATTGACAACTTGGAACTATAACCTTATTGCCATTCATCAGCCATTCACCATCTAATGATTGAAAATTATCTCTTTTTAATTGTGGTCTAGGATATTTCATATATTTCTCCATCTATATGTTAATTATAAAATATCAAAGGTATAAAAAAACCAACTATCACTAGTTGATTCAATAATTTTACTGGAGCAGATGAAGGGAATTGAACCCTCGTGTCCACCTTGGCAAGGTGGCGTTCTACCATTGAACTACATCTGCATATCTTTTGGCGAAGAAGGCGGGATTTGAACCCGCGCGCCAGACGAGCCGACCTAAGGCCTTAGCAGGGCCTCCTCTTCAACCACTTGAGTACTTCTTCATGCCAAGGCACAAATTGGCTTTTGCGCTCTATTAATATAACATAATATAAATTCAATTACAAGAATATACCAAAATTTTTTGTTTTTTTTGCTTTGAAAATTTTTATATTGAGCGCTTTATTAATTATTTCGTATAAGAATTAATCACCCATGTCTTCATATGCTTCTAAGCCTTTTTTAGCTTCTACTTTTTGATCGCCATGTTTTACTTGAGTCATAGTTACAAAAGATAGCAAGACAAAGAAAGCAGCATAGATAAATAATACTTTATAAGAAATTAATCTCATTAATGTTCCAGCAAATATAGGAGTAATAATTTGGGCAGACATACTTGCGGTATAGTAATATCCAGTGAATTTGCCTACATCTGAACCTTTACACATTTCAACAACCATAGGTAAAGAGTTAACATTGATAGCAGCCCAAGCTAAACCTACAACGGCAAAACTAATATACATAATGATATTTATTGATTTAAATATCGAAGTAAATATAAATCCTAAGAAAAACATAATTGATAGTAAGACTATACCACCCATGATTGTTTTCTTTCTACCAATCTTAGATGCAATATTGCCAATAGGAATATAAGAGATGATAGCACCAGCTGTAGCAACTAATAAACATGTGCTAGCACCACCTAGACCTTGACCCATTACTACAGATACATAGGTAGTAAACCAAGTCGTAACGGCATTATAGCCAATAAACCATAAGGCAATAGATGCAAGTAAGAAAGCTAGAGATCTTTTTACATCTTTTGGTAGTTTTTCATTGCCAGAACCATCATCTTCTGCTAGGTTCCATTCAGGATGTTGTTCTTCCAATGCTCTATTTTCTTCTACTAGTTTTGGTTCTTTAACAAATAGGAATAATAATGCAACTGCGACAAACATGATTGCGGATACAGCAACAAATAATATTTGATAATTGACATGTTCTACACCAGCAGTTTTTGAATTAGGATATAAAACAGCAGCTAATCCTAAATAGATGATTCCACCTACTGCTCCCATTAAGTTAATAATTGAATTAGCTTTTGATCTTAATGGTTTAGGTGTAACATCAGGCATCAATGCAACAGCAGGAGACCTATATGTTCCCATAGCAATAAGAATTAGGCCAAGGACAATTACAAATGATATTACTTTAAAACTACTGTGTTCTTGATAGTAGGAATTATCTATCAAAGGTAAGATATTCATTAAAATTACCGCTAATCCAGTACCAAATAAGATATATGGCATTCTTTTACCAATCTTGGTATTTGTTTTATCGGATAATGAGCCAAATATTGGAAGTAAGAATAAGGCCAATATATTATCAGCGGCCATAATAGCACCTGATAAAGTTTCATTTAAATGGAAAGTATTAGTTAAAATAAGGGGCACGATATTATCATACATTTGCCAAAAGGCACATATCGATAAAAATGCTAGACCAACAATAAATGTTCTTTTGTAGTTAAGTTTCATAAGACCTCCTGTTTTATTGTTTATCAAAATATTTTTTGGTTGCTAAAAAATAAGTACGTATATATCCATCTGTAGATAAGACAACAAATTCATTTGTATCTTCTACAAAATAGACATCATCATTATCTTCCTTCTCTAATTTATGTAAGGCATCTTCATTATATATTACTTCATTTGCTGCTGACTCATAATCTTGCACATTATCAAAACCCATATCAATACCATGTTTTTCATAATGACTATTTAATAATTCATCATTTCTAAAATGATAGGTAATTCTATTATTATCTATATTATTAACTTGTATCTCATCTATATTTGCATCATTTTTAAAATAGAAAAAGATACAAGCACAAAGTAATAATATAAATAAAACAATTTTAACTTTTCTCTTATTTGCCATATTCCCTTAAAGCCTCATTTAAACTTAATTTATTAGCGCCCTCATTACAATCAGGATCATTTCTTTGAACTAAATCATCTTCCCATCCACATATAGGACATATTTCATAAGAATTAATAGTTGAAAAATAATGTTTCTTACATACAGGACATAAACATAATGCTTTCTTTTGTTTTAATAAGTTAGACTTTCTTTTACCCATAACAATATTATCGCATGACTAGCACTTATCTTCTTCAATTAGCTTCATAAGTGTTAACATTTCCTCATTATCAAAATTTTGTAATCTATTAATAGCATTAATATAAACTGCTTTCTTAAATAATTCTTTACTATAACCATAATCATTTAATATTCTATTCAAATATATATCTTTATAATCTTTTGCGTATTGATAAATAATCACATATGTTCTAGCGAAATCTAATATTTTCTTACCATTTTTACCATCAAACCAATCTAAAACATATATCTTATTTCCATCATACATAGTATTTAAAAAATGATAATCCATATGGCATAAAACATCATCTTCATTAATATTATTTATAATATCAAGATACTTTAATCCTAATT